>JAVXWK010000404.1:0-17742 GCA_032230575.1 Pseudonocardiales bacterium
GTGCGTGACGGCGTCGTGGAGCTGACATGACCGGGCCGCTGGCCGGCTTCACCATCGGCGTCACCGCGGCCCGTCGCGCCGACGAGCTCATCGCGATGTTGGAACGCAAGGGTGCGGCCGTGCTGCACGGCCCCGCCCTGCGGATCGTGCCGTTGCCGGACGACGCGACTTTGCACGCCGCGACGCTGGAACTCGTGTCGTCCGCGGTCGACGTGGTTGTCGCCACCACCGCGATCGGGTTTCGAGGGTGGTTCGAGGCTGCCGAGGGGTGGGGGCTGGCCAGCCGCCTGCACCGAGCGCTAGAGGGTGCCGTGGTGTTGCCGCGGGGGCCGAAAGCCAAGGGAGCGGTGCGGGCGGCCGGGCTGGTCGAGGCCTGGTCGCCGTCGTCCGAGTCGAACGCCGAGCTGTTGCAGTACCTGTTGCGGATGGGGGTGTCCGGCAAGCGGGTCGCTGTGCAGTTGCACGGGGAGCCGTTGCCGGACTTCGTGAACACCCTGCGTGCTGCCGGGGCCGAGGTCGTCGAGATTCCTGTCTACCGGTGGGAGCCGCCTGCTGATGTCGGGCCGTTGCACCGGTTGATCGACGCGGTGCTGGCCGGGCAGGTGGATGCGTTGACGTTCACCAGTGCTCCGGCTGCGTCTTCGGTGTTGCGGACGGCCCCGGACCACTCCGCGTTGGTCGCGGCTTTGCGGCGGGATGTTCTCGTGGTGGGGGTCGGGGCCATCACCGCTGGCCCGTTGGTTGCCGCTGGGATTCCTGTCGTGCAGCCCGCGCGGTCTCGGATCGGGTCGATGGTCCGGGAGTTGGCGGTGGAGTTGCCTGCTCGGGCCACTCGGTTGCGGATCGCGTCCTTTGATTTGGAGATGCGGGCTCAGGCTGTGGTGGTCGATGGCGAGCTTCGGCCTGTTGCTCCTGCGCCCATGGCTGTGTTGCGGACACTTGTCGCTGCTCGGGGGCGAGTGGTTTCCCGGCAGGACTTGTTGGCTGCTTTGCCTTCTGGTGGGGAGGAGCATGCCGTGGAGACCGCTATCGGGCGGTTGAGAACGGCTTTGGGGTCGCCGGCCATGGTGTGCACCGTGGTCAAGCGCGGGTATCGACTTGCCATGGAGCCTGCATGAAACTGGTGTTGGCGTTTCACGGGACCCGGGATCCGTGTGGTGGGCTGGTTTGCGACGAGATCGCGGACTTGGTCCGGTCGCGGGTGGATGTTCCGGTCGAGGTTGCTTATGCGGATGTGCGGCAGCCCGATGTTCGGTCGGTTGTGGACGGACCCTGTGTTGTGGTGCCGGTGTTCCTGGCTGCCGGGTATCACGTGCGGGTGGACATTCCGGAGCAGATCGGGCCTCGGGGTGATGTTGTGCTGACTTCGCCGCTCGGGCTCGATGCCGTGCCTGTGGTTCGGGATCGGTTGCGGGAAGCCGGGTTTCGGCGTGGGGATGCGCTGGTGCTGGCTGCGGCTGGGTCGTCCGATGCTCGGGCGTTGGCTTCTGTGAGGCGTGCGGCGGAACTTCTCGGTGCCTCCGCTGTGGGATACGTGGCTACCGCGACGCCCCGCGTACCCGAGGTTGTTGACGAGGTGCGGGCTCGGGTACCGGGGCGGCGGGTTGCCGTTGCTTCGTGGCTCTTGGCACCTGGGACATTCCACGGGGCGCTTGCCGGGTGTGGTGCGGACTTGGTGTCCGAACCGATCGGGGCGCATCCTCTTGTGGTCGATGTGTTGTTGCGCAAGTACTACGAGGCTCGGGCCTTGTTGCTGCAATCAGCTTGAGGCCCCTTGGTGACTGGTCTCAATGGAAGTGTTCCATCGGGCGGTTTCACAGGGATCGAGCTGTGGTGGGGATCGGACGTTCGGCCGCCAGTTCCGGCAGCTCGCGTCGTCTGGCGCTACCAGAGGCCTGGGACCTCTGGCTCTTCCTTGCGGGCGTCTTCCCAGCGGTATTCGCGCAGGTTGATTTTGCCGTCCAGGTTTGGGACGCCCTCCTCGTGGAGGAGCTGGAGTTGGGTGTCCCTCAGGTGTGGGGCGCAGGTGCCGTCGGCCTTGAGGACTCGTTGCCACGGTAGGTCGTGGCCGTCCTCGTTCAGGATGCGGCCGACCAGCCTTGGCGATGGGGCCTTGGCGAGATCAGCGATGTCGCCGTAGGTGGCGACTCGTCCGCGCGGGATGGCCTTGATGAGGTCGCGGACTCGTTCGTGGATCTCTTCGTCCATGCGCTGAGTCTAAGCATCTGGCCAGAAGTCATGTCCGAAATCTGGCGGACGAGCTTGCACGAAGGGCGCAATCATCCATCTCACGTGGATGAATGCGCCCTTCATCGGTTTCACCCGCCGGACGAGTGACGGACCCGACTTCTGACCTGCTCGGCTAGATGGATTTGGTCCAGGTGGCTACTGCGGAGAGGTAGTCGGGGGCGTTCGGGGCGTAGTTGATGGAGTGGCCGTAGCCGTTGAGGATGAAGGTGTTCAAGCGCGGCACGGCAGGGAAGAACTGGCCTTCGTCGGCCTTCAGGGCGGCGGGGGAGGAGCAGTCGCTGCCCATCAGCGGGACGCCGGAGCCGCAGAAGTGGAAGTCGTTGCCCAGGACGATCATCACCGGGACGTTGATGTTGCGGGAGATCGGGATGATGACGGTGTTCAGGAGGATGGTGTCCACGGCTTCGGTTGCCGCGAAGACGTCCTTCGTGGACTCGTCGAACGAGATGGCGCCTGGGACCAGGGGGCCTGGTTTGTGGAACGAGTTGTAGCGGGTGTTGGGCATGGTGGTGAGGTAGCCGAGGTCCAGGCCCGCCGGGACCATGTTGGCGAGGACCGGGACGACGGTTATGTAGTTCATCTTGTGCGTGAAGCCGGTTACCAGGACGCCGTCCACGTCGTGCCAGGTGCCTGCCTCGATCATGGCCATGGCCGAGCCGATCGAGTGGCCCGCGACGATGACCTTCGAGAACCGGGGTTTGAGAGTTTGGATGACCTGATGGACCGCGCTGGCCTGGGTTGAGGCGGTTACCAGGGCGCTCAGGGGTTTGGAGCTCTTGCCGGTGCCCAGGCGGTCCAGGGCGAGGGTGGCTGTGCCCGCGGCGTTCTGGGCGCGGGTGAAGGAGTGGGTTTGGGGGTCGAAGCCCACGTCCCAGTAGGTGCGGTCGTAGGTGCCGCCTGGGATCAGGACCTGGATCGTGGTGGCGCCTGCTGGGACGCAGAGTCTGCCCGTCATGGTTTCCAGGGAGGTCACCAGTGGGGTCAGGCCTATGCGGACCTGGTAGCTGACGTCCTGGCACGGGGATGTGGTGGCGTTGGCCGGTGCTGGGGTGAGGAGCGTGGCTAGCAGGGCCGCGGCGCACAGGCTGCGGAGGCGCATGAGAGACCTTCCGGACTAGTTGCGGGGGACGGCCTTCATCAGGAGGCCGTCGGGGTACGGGGCGGACGTGAACTTCACGCGCGCTGGGCGGGTGGAGACCAGGCGCCACTGTTGGGCGATGGTGGCCAGCGTTATGACGATTTCGGTGTGGGCGAAGGTGTTGCCCAGGCATTGGCGGTTGCCGCCGCCGAACGGGATGAAGGCGCCGCGTGGCAGGGCGGAGGTGAAGGAAGGGGTCCAGCGGTCGGGCTGGAAGCGTTGGGGGGTGGGGAAGTAGCGCTCGTCGTGGTGCAGTGCGTGGGGGCTGATGATCACCTCGGCGCCGGGGTGGAGCGTTGCGTCGCCTAGTTGGACTTCGGTCAGAGTTCTGCGCATCACGAACCAGATCGGGTAGTGGCGCAGGGTTTCCTGGACGATCTGTCCTGTGTAGACGAGCTTGTCGACGTCGGCGTAGGTCACCGGGCGCGAGCCCAGGACGGAGTCGAGCTCGGCGTGCAGGCGTTGTTCGATCTCCGGGTTGTGGCCGACCTCGTACAAGGACCAGGCCAGGGCTATCGCGGTGGTTTCTATGCCCGCGGTGAGGAGAGTCAGGACCTCGTCGTAGGTCTGCTCGTCGGTCATGCCTGCCAGGAGGAGCATCGAGAGGACGTCGCCGTGGTCGGCCGAGTCGGCGCGCCAGGCTTCGATCACTTGCAGGACAACGGCTTTCATGCGGGCGATCGCGGTGTCGAACTCGCGGTTGCCCGGGAGCGGGAGCTTTTCGAGGAACGAAGGAGAGAGGGCGCGGATCATGCCCTGCTGGATGACGGTGAAGATGGACCGGCGGACCTCTTCGACGGCGCGGTGGCCGATCTCCGTCGAGAAGAGGGTTTCGCCGACGATGGTGACCGCGAGCTCTTGCATGTCGTTCTCGATGGTGCGGGTCTCGCCTGGTTGCCAGCGCGCAGCCAGCGAAGAAGCAGCACGAGCCATTGTCGAGGCATAGGATTCGATCCGTTCCCGATGGAACGCCGGCTGCATCAGGCGGCGCTGTCGCAGGTGGAACTCGCCGTTCGACAGCAGCAGGCCCGTGCCGAGGTAGGGCTGGAACTTGTCGAACATCGCGCCCTTGCGGAACTTCGAGCCTTGGGAGACGAGGACTTCGTGCGTCAGGGCGGGGGAGGTGACGAAGTAGGCGTGCAGGGGGCCGAGATCCAGGCGCACGACGTCGCCGTGCTCGTGCAGCGCGTCGGTGAACTTGGCGCGCTGCGTGAGCATCGCCGGGGTGTGCCCGAGTAACGGCCAGCGGCGTGGTGCCACTGGGACGGGCATCCAGACTCCTGAGAGTTGGGCCGAATGGGGACGGACCACACTAGGAGCCGTTTGGAGGAAGACGACAGTGCCTGATCGGGTGGTTCCGGGTCACTCTGATGGTTCAGCGCGTTGTCCGCTCGGGTGACTAAGCTCGTGCGTCTTCCTCAGCAAAGCCACGAGACCGAAGAGGTGTTCACCGTGGCAGAGACCCAGAACTGGGTGCCGCTCGGCATCGACACGAACGTGCCCAGCATGGCCCGCGTCTACGACTACATCCTCGGCGGCGCCCACAACTTCGCCGCTGACCGGCAGGTCGGGTCCCAGATCGAGAAGCTGGTGCCGGGCCTGCCCAGCGTCGCCCGGCTCAACCGGCGGTTCCTCGCACGTGCGGTGAACTTCCTGATGGACCAGGGGGTTCGGCAGTTCCTCGACATCGGCTCCGGCATCCCGACGGTCGCGAACGTGCACGAGGTCGCGCAGGAACGCGACCCGGCCGCGCGAGTCGTCTACGTCGACAAGGACCCGGTCGCGGTTGCGCACAGTGAATTGTTGTTGGCTGACAACAAAAATGCCGCGATCGTGCAGGCCGACATGCGTGAGCCGGAGGCCGTGCTGTCGAGTCCCGAGGTGAAACGACTGCTGCGCCTGGAAGAACCCGTCGGCCTGTTGATGCTGCTCATGCTGCACTGGGTACCGGACGAGGACGATCCGCCGAAGCTCGTCGCCACGTACCGTGACGCGTTGCCGGCCGGGAGCTTCGTCGTGATGACCCACGTGGCGAAGGATCAGATCGATGACACCGTCGACGAAGCCGCCGCCGTGGTGAACCGCAGCAAGAGCGCGGACCAGATGCACATGCGGACGCACGTGCAGGTCAGCGCGTTGTTCGAAGGGTTCGACCTGGTCGAGCCCGGGCTGGTCGGCTGTGGTGAGTGGCGGCCGGACGGGCCTGGTGACATCGCGGACGAGACGTCCATGAACATGTTCTTGTATGCCGGGGTGGGTCGTAAGGGCTGAAACCACCCTGTAGTGTCGGAGGTTCACTCCGTCGGCGCAGTGGACGTCGACTCCCGGTAGGTAGACTGCCGGACACTCTTCAACCCATACAGGGCAACGGGAATGACGAAACCAAGCCGAAGACCCGATGCCGCTCCACCTGCGGACACCGCCGCCGTCCGCGCGCGAGAAGCCTTGTCGCGCAAGTGGAGCTACCTGCTCAGCAGCGTCGTCGTTGTCGCGTTGAGCAGAAACGAGCTGGACGCGGAACTGAGCGCCCAGCTCGACGCGTTGTGTGCGGCGCTGCACAACGAGCCGTTCGACCCTGCTCCGTTCGAGGAGGTGGGCGGGCGACTCGTCGCTCTCGGCTACGTCAACGAGCCCGGCCTCAGGCGGACCGTCGACGTGCTCGGCAAAGGCCTGCTGGCGCTGGAGGAGTTCCGCGCGTCGGACCAGCACACGGTCCGCGTCGTGGGCGGAATCGGCGCGCTGGCGTGTGGTTTCACCGCAGCACGCGCCCGCTCGATCCTGGACCAGCAGGAGAGCATGCAGCGGTCGTTGCTCAAGGCCGCCCATGACGCGCAACGGGATCAGCGCCACAGCGAGGCGAAGTTCGAGGGCTTCGCGTCCTCGTCGACCAACGGCGTGCTCGTCGTCGGCCTCGACGGACGGGTGGCCTGGGCCAACGACGCGATCGGCGTCATCCTCAACCATCGGCCGGAGGCCGGTACCAGGCTCGTCGAGCTGATCGCGCCGATGTCCATCGTGGTGTTCCGCGAGATGATGGAACGCGTGCTCGCCGAACGCGGTGAGTTCGAGCGGGAACCGATGCAACTCGTGCGTGGCGACGGGGAGTTCGCCAAGGTCACGCTGACGGCGTCACTGCTGCGCGACGACGAGGGCAAGGCCGGTCATGTGCTGGTGCTCGCCGAGGACGCCACGGAACTTGCTTTGCTGCAAGGAGAACTGCGCAGGCAGTCGCTGCACGACGTGCTCACCGGTCTGCCGAACCGCCAGTTCTTCAGGACCCACCTGGAAACAGTGCTGCGCAGGGCCGATCCCGAGTTCGGCGTCACGATCTTCCACCTCGACCTCGACGCGTTCGGCCTGGTGTGCAACAGCCTCGGCGGCCATGTGGGCGAGAAGCTGATGCAGCACGTCGCACGCAGGCTGCGGGCGTTGATGTCGCGCGAACAGGCGATGGTCGCGCGGTTCGACGGCGACGAGTTCGGCATCGTCCTGGAGAACACGGCTTTCACGCCGGATGTCGCGGCGACGATGGCCGCGATCAACGCCGACCTGGCCGACCCGATCTACGTGGACGACCACGGGCTCGCGATCTCGGTGAGCGCGGGTGTGGTCCACCGGCCGGCACCCGACGTCGACCCGACCGAGCTGCTGCGCATGGCGGACCTGGCGTTGCGCAAGGCCAAGAAGGACCAGCGCGGCCAGTGGGAGTTGTTCCACCACGACCAGGACACCACGTTCCGGCGCGACTCGGCGCTGGCCGTGGTGATGCCGGGAGCGTGGGAGCAGGGCGACATAGGCGTGGCCTACCAACCGGTTCGCGTGCTCGCGACCGGCGAGCTGGCGGGCGTCGAAGCCGTGCTGCACTGGGATCTCTCCGACCGCTGCGCCGACCTCGCCGACGAGACCGGGCTGATCCTGCCGATGGGCGAGTGGCTGATCAGGATCGCGGCCGGCCAGGCGCAGTGGTGGCGGCAGCGCGGCGAGCTCGACGCGCAGTTCGGCATCCGGCTCACCCGGCACCAGTCGACCGACGCGGACCTGGTGTCCCGCGTGGCGAAGGTGATCGAGGAAACCGGAATGCCGCACGAGCGCCTGACGCTCTCCATGCCGGTCTGCGTGCTCGGCGTGGCGGACGCGGCGGAGAACCTGGCCACGTTGGCGGACACGGGAATCCGGATCGCGCTCGACGACTTCGGGCTCGGGCCGCGGGACCTGGCGTGGCTCACCGAGCTGCCGGTCGTGTCCGTGCTGGTGCCGAAGGACTTGGTGCAGCGTCAGGATCTCCGCTCCGCCGCGTTGATCCCCGCCGTGCACGACCTGGGCGTGAACCTCTGCGTGGACGGCATCGAGACCGCGGAGCAGGCGGAGTGGTGGACGGCGGCGGGCGCCGACCTCGCGATCGGCGCCCACTACGGATCACCTGAAGCAGCAGGCGATCTCCTCAAGAAGCTCTAGATGCCGCGCTGCCAGGCGACCACTGCCTCGTGGTAGCGGTCCGAGTCCGGCGCGAAGTTGAAGCAGTGGCCGTAGCCGGTGAGGACGAGCGCGTCCACCCGCGGCGCCTGTGAGTAGAACGGCCTCTCCGAGGCGGCCAGAGCCTCGGACGACGAGCAGTCGGAGCCGAGCGGCGGGGTGCCGCAGAAGTAGTCCGACGTCGTCTGGATGCTCATGACCGGCGCGGTGATGTTGCGGCTGGCCGGAATCACGATGTTCACCATCAGCGGCGTCGTCAGCAGCTCGGCCGTCGCGAACACGTCCTTTGTGGACTCGTCGTAGTCCACCACGGCGGAGTTGAGCGGGCCCGGCTTGTGGAAGCTGGCGTAACGGGATCCCGGCACAGTCGTCAGGTAGCCGGGGTCCAGGCCGAGCCGGCTGAGCTGCGGGTCGAGCGTGACCGGGATCGAGCCGGCTATCACGGGCAACGCCTTGACGTAGTCCCACTGGTTCGTCATGCCGGTGATCAGCACGCCGTCGACGTCGTGGTACGTGGCCGCCTCGACGATCGCGACCACGGAGCCGAGCGAGTGGCCGCCCATGAGCACCTTCTGGAACTGTGCGCGCATCCGTTGCACCACCTGGTGCACCGCCTCGGCCTGGCTCGGGACGGTGACCAGCAGGCTGAGTGGTCTGCTGCTCCTGCCGGTGCCGATCCGGTCCACCGCCATGGTGGCGATGCCGGCGCGGTTCATCGCCAGCCGGACGGAGCGGACATCGGGCTGGACCGGGATGTCCCAGTACGCGCTGGTGTACGTGGCGCCGGGCACGAGGACCTGGACCGATGTCGCGCCTTGCGGGACGCACAGCCTGCCGTACATGGTCTGCTGGGTCAGGCCGAAGCTCACCGGTGTGTGGACGTCTTGACAGGTGACCTGGGCCGCGTTCGCCGGGATTGGCGCGGTGCCGAGCAATGCGAGCACTGCGACGGCACCGAGCCGGCCACAGAGCCGACGGAGACGCATGAGGGAACAACCTCCAACTAGCGGGGAACGGCCTTCATCAGCAGGCCGATGGGGTAGACGGCGTTGGTGAACTTGGTGCGCACGGGCCGGTCGGGCACCAGCCGGTAGCGGGAGAGGACGGTCGCCACCGCGATGACGATCTCGGTCAGCGCGAAGTGGTTCCCGATGCACTGGTGGATGCCGCCGCCGAACGGGACGAACGCGCCCTTGGGCAGCTGCCGGGCGCGTTCGGGGGTCCAGCGGTCCGGGTCGAAGCGTTCGGGATCGGGGTAGTGCTCGGGGTTGTGGTGCATCGCGTGCGGGCTGATGATCAACTCGGTGCCGGGCGTCAGGCGGACACCGCCCAGGTCCACCTCCTCGGCGACGCGGCGCATGAGGAGCCAGAGCGGGTACTTGCGCAGGACCTCGTTGGCGACCTGGCCGACGTAGGGCAGGTTCGGCACGTCGTCGACCGTCACCGGCCGCCCGGCCAGCACCTCGTCGAGCTCGGTCAGCACCCGCTGCTCGATCTCGGGGTCGGCGGCGATCTCGTGGAAGATCCACGCCAGCGCCAGCGCGGTGGTCTCGATGCCGGCCGACAGCAACGTGATGACCTCGTCGAAGACCTGCTGGTCGGTCATCGGCTCGCCGGCCTCGTCCCTGGCCAGCATCAGCATCGACAGCAGGTCGCCCTGATCGGTGCCGTCCGCCCGCCAGCTCGCGATGACCTCCTGCACGATCGCGCGCATCCGGGCGATCGCGGCGTCGAACTCGCGGTTGGCCCGGATGGGCAACTTCTCGACGAACCCCGGTGAGAGCGAGCGCACGATGCCGTTCTTGATGATCACGAAGATCGACCGGCGGGCCTCGTCGACCGCGCGCTCGCCGATCTCGGTCGAGAACAGGGCCTCGCCGACGATGGTGACGGCGAGGCCCTGCATGTCCTCCTCGATCCGGCGCACCTCACCCGGCCGCCAGCTGTCCACCAGCTCCTGGGTCGCGCGGACCATGGTGTTCGCGTAGCCCGCGATCCGGTCGCGGTGGAACGCCGGCTGCATCATCCGGCGCTGGCGCAGATGGAAGGCGCCGTTCGACATCACCAGCCCGTTGCCCATGAACGGACGGAACTTGTCGAACATTCGCCCTTTGTGGAACTTGGGCGCATCGGTGACCAATACCTGGTGCATCAGCTGCGGACTGGTCACGAACAACGTTCGCATCGGGCCGAGGTAGATTTCGACGAGATCGCCCTGACCTCGTAAATTCGCAGTGAACTCGAATCTTTTCCGCAGCAACGGCAGAGTGTGCCCGAGAAATGGCAGCCTGCCGGGTGCCACCGGGACGGACATCATCGCTCCTCGCGACGTGGAAAGAGACGGCCTACCTTAGGAGTCGTTCGGCCCAGAGTGACAGTGCCCGATCGGGTGGCGTGCGTTCACACCTGTGGACTAGCCACGCGTACTTCGTGCCTGCCTAAGCTTGTGCGTCAACAACCTGAAGAGGTGGTCGCCGTGGCTGACGAGCAGCACTGGGTTCCACAGAGCGTCGACGTCTCGGTGCCGAGCGCGGCGAGGCTGTACGACTACATGCTCGGGGGCGCGCACAACTTCGCGGTGGACCGCCAGATGGGCGACAAGATGGAAGCGGCGATGCCGCACGCGCGCAGTGCCGCCAGGGTCAACCGGGCGTTCCTCGGCCGTGCGGTGCGGTTCATGATCGCGCAGGGTGTGCGCCAGTTCCTGGACATCGGCTCCGGCATCCCCACCGTGGCCAACGTGCACGAGGTCGCGCAGGCGGAGTCTCCCGACTGCCGGGTCGTGTACGTCGACCGCGATCCCGTGGCCGTCGCACACAGCGAGCTCATCCTCGCCGGCAACGACAGCGTCCGCGTGCTGCAGGCGGACCTGCGGGATCCGGACAGCATCCTGAACAGCCCCGAGGTGCGCCTGCTGGACTTCGACCAGCCGATCGGCCTGCTCATGCTGCTCATGCTGCACTGGGTGCCGACCGAGGACGATCCGTGGGGGCTGCTCAAGCACTACCGCGAGGCGTTGCCCAGCGGGAGCTACCTGGCGATCACGCACTTCGCCGACGACCACGACTACGAGGGTGTCAAGATCGCGGCCGAACGGATGAACAAGGCGGGCGGGGACCAGGTCGTCGAACGCAGCCGCGACGAGATCGGCGCGTTCTTCGGTGATTTCGAGTTGGTCGAGCCGGGTCTCGTCACATTCGCCGAATGGCGGACTTCCGGACCGGGGGACATCTCCAGCGATCCGGCGATCAACAGGCTCGCCTACGCCGGGGTCGCACGCAAGCCATAGAGAATCTCGATGGAGTGATGCTCATTCACACGGTCGGGCGAGAAGGCACTGACGGACCGTGGGTAAGATGCCGAGGCATCTGAGCCCATTGCGAGGCAGCCCCGAATGCCCGAGCCGAGTCGAATACCAGACGTAACGCTCTCGCCCGAGGAAATCGTCCGGGCGCGGAAGATGCTCGCCCGGAAATGGGCATATGTGCTGCAGGGCGCCGTGGCGATCCCGATGAGCCTGGACGGCCTCGGAGAGGCGCTGAGCGCCCGGCTCGACGAGATCTGCGCGCTGCTGCACGAGGAGCCGTTCACCAGCGATCCCGCCGAGCAGATCGGCGCGGGCCTGGCGAAGCTGGGGTATCTGGGGTCGATCGGGCTGCGGCGCACGACGGAGGTGCTCGGCAAGGGACTCTTCGCGCTGCCGGAGTTCGGGCAGGTCGAGCGATACGCGCAACGGATCGCGCTCGTGATCGGCGCACTCAGTTCCGGCTTCACAGCGGCCACCACCGAGTCCGTCCTGACACAGCAGGAAAGCCTGCAGAAGTCGTTGCTCAAGGCCGTGCGCGACGCCAACTGGAACCTCAAGGAGAGCGAGGCCCGCTTCAACGAGGTCGTCACGTCGTCCACCAACGGCGTGCTGATCGTCGACCTCGAGGGACGGCTGCTCAGGACGAACGCGGCGGTCGGTGACATCCTCGGGCACACCCGGGAGGAGCTCGTCGGGGTCCCGCTGCTCGACCTCATCGCGCCCGGTTTCGCCGAGATGCTGAGTGACGGGATGGCCGACCTGGTCAGCGGCGCCGCGGAACGGATCAGGCAGTCGCAACGGATGCTGCGCAAGGACGGTGAGGCGGCGCGGTTGTCGCTCGCGATGTCGCTGCTGCGCGGCGCGGACGACGAACGAAGCCACTTCGTCGTCGTGGTCGAGGACGGCACCGAGCTGGAGCTGCTGCAGAGCGAGCTCAAGCGGCAGTCGCTGCACGACGTGCTGACGGGACTGCCGAACCGGCAGTTCTTCACCACTCACCTGGAAACCGTGCTGCGCAACGCGGATCCGGAGTTCGGCGTGACGGTCTTCCACCTCGACCTGGACGCGTTCGGCATGGTGTGCAACAGCGTCGGCGGCCGGGTCGCCGAGCGGTTGCTGCACCACGTCGCGCAGCGGCTGCGGGTGGTGATGGCGCCGGAGAAGGCGATGATCGCCAAGTTCGACGGCGACGAGTTCGGTGTGCTGGTGGAGAACACGGAGACCACGCCGGCCATCGGCGAGATCATGAAGCGCATCAACGACGATCTGCTGCTCGAACCGACCTATGTGGACGGTCACGGGCTGGCGGTGTCGGTGAGCGCGGGCGTGGTGCACCGGCCGTCGGTGGAGGCAGAGCCGGTCGACGTGCTGCGGGCGGCGGACACGGCGTTGCGCAGGGCCAAGGTGCGCAGGCGCGGCCAGTGGGAGATCTTCCACGCCGGTCAGGACGCGCTCGACCGCCGGGACCACGCGGTGGCCGTGGCGATGCCGGGCGCGTGGGAGAACGGCGAGATCACCGTGCGGTACCGGCCGATCGTCCGGCTGGCCGACGGTGAGGTCCGCGGTGTCGAGGCGGCGTTGCACTGGGACAGACCGGATGCCGAGGTGCTGGACCACGACGAGTGCGCGGAGCTGGCCGAGTCGACCGGACTGATCCTGCCGCTCGGCGAGTGGCTGCTGCGGGTCGGAGGCGGGCAGTCGGCGTGGTGGCGGCAGCGCGGGCAGTTCGACCGGTCGCTGGTCGTGCGGCTCACCGCGCACCAGGCGACCGACGCGGACCTGGTGTCGCGCGTGGTGGGCGTGCTGGAGGAGACCGGGCTGACGGTCGAACAGCTGGCGGTCAGCATGCCGGCGTCGGTGCTGCTGGTGACCGAGGCGGCCGACAACCTGGGCGTGCTGGCGGACATGGGCGTCCACATGGGGCTCGACGACTTCGGGCTCGGCCCGCTGGACCCGGCCGCGGTGTCGGACCTGCCGGTGCAGTCGGTGCGGGTGGCGCGCAGCCTCGTCGAGCGCCGATCCCCTTACGTGACGGCGTTGATGCCGTTGCTGAGCGGCTCGGGTGTGACGGTGGCGGTGGACGGGATCCGCAGTGCCGAGCAGGCATCCTGGTGGCTCGCGGCGGGTGCGGACTTCGCGACCGGCGACTACTTCGGTGCGGCCGGGACGCCGGCGGACTTCCTGAAGAAGCTCGAAAAGCGGTGAGGCAGGCGCTCGAGAGCGCCTGCCTCACATTCGCCGCGGGATGCGGAAGCTGGAACCCCGGTGACCGGACGGGGTCGGGGTCACGTCCGGCCACCGGAGGAGCTTGCTGCTAACCGGTGAAGCCCGCGAGAGCCTTGGTGAACTCGTAGGTTCCCTGGCTGATGCCGCTGCACGAGTCGCTCATGGCACCGCAGTTGCCCTTGTCCCGGTTGACGGCCCAGAAGGACACGCGGGACAGGTGCTTCGAGTTCGCCCAGCTGATGATGGAGCGGAAGTTCGCCGGGGTGACGGTCTCGCCGGTGTCGGTCTTGCCGTTCATCGAGGACAGGCCGCTGCGCCGGTAGGCCGCGTCGTCGGAAAGCCCGAACGTCGACTTGATGTGGTTCTTCAGGCCGTCGACCGCGCTCTTGGTCTTGGCGGCCATGTCACCGCCGCTGCCGAAGTCGAACGGCATGACCGCGAACGTGTCGATCGGCGCGCCGAGCTCCTTGGCGCGGGTGACCAGGCGCTTGCCCCACGAGTTCGGGCCGGTGGCCTCGGTCGGCATGGTGATGACGACCTTCACGCCCGAGTTGTTCTGCTTGATGATCTTCAGGGCGCCGAGCACGCGGTCCTGGACCGTGTTGTTCTCGAACTCCTGCGCCTCGATGTCGATGTCGATCGCCTTGAGTCCGTAGGCGTCGATCACCTTCTGGTAGGCGCCGGCGAGTGCGCTGGCGCTGGAGCACTTCTGGCCGAGCTTGTTGCCGGACCAGCCGCCGATCGACGGGACCGCTTCACCGCCGGCCGCGCGGATGTTGTTGATCAGGGTTTTGTCGCTTCCCGTCAGCGAACGGGTGCCGTCCCACTTCGGGTTGCACCCGCCGTCGCTGAGGATGAAGGCGAGGGTGAACGACTTGATGCCCGTCTGCTGCATCACGCTCGTCGCGCTGGGGACGTTGCCCCACTGGTAGAGGTAGGGCGCGGCGAGTACGGGGTTGACGGCAGCTTGAGCCTGTACGGGCAGGAGCATCGCCGTGCACGCGGCAGCGACTGCGCCGACGAGGAACCGCTTCATCAGTCCTCCAAGACTGCTCGGTCCAGGGCGGCGGAGCTGGCAGTGAGGGGGCTCACAACGGGTCTAAAAATGGACTAGACCACCACTATCTGTCAAGAAGGTAGACGAAATCCGCCGGTGCCTCGTCGGACGGGCGTCGCGGATCTTGTCGGTGGTGCGTGGTGAAATCGAGGCGTGGCACTTCCGCCCCAGCTGGTCCGCCGGAAGCCGGAGACGCGCCCGCGTCCCCGGTGGGACGAGGCTGCCCAGCGGGTATTCGGTCAGCCGGGCTTCCTGCGGGTGCTGGGCGGGCCCGGGACGGGGAAGACGACGTTGCTCGCGGAGCTCGCCGCGCACGTCGTGCTGGAGGAGGGGGCCTCGCCGGAGAACGTGCTGGTGCTGACCGCGAACCGGCGTGCGTCCGTGGCGTTGCGCGCGCACATCACGCGGTTGCTGACCGGCCGGTTGTCCACTGTTCGCGAGCCTTTGGTCCGGACTGTCCACTCTTACGCATTTGCGGTGTTGCGGAACCAGGCCGTGCTGCTGGGTGAGCCGCCGCCTCGGTTGCTGTCCGGTCCGGACCAGGACGCGATGGTGCGCGAACTGCTGGCCGGTGATGTCGATCTGGGCGCTTCGAACTGGCCTGAGCGGTTGCGCCCGGCTCTTGAGCTGCCCGGCTTCGCGCACGAGTTGCGGGATCTCCTGCTGCGCGCTGCCGAACGCGGGCTCGGGCCGGAGGACCTGATCGAGCTCGGTGAGGAGCACAGGCGGGACGAGTGGGTGGCGGCCGGGTTGTTCGGGCGGCAGTACGAGTCGGTGAACCTGCTGTCCGGCATGGACTCGGCGACGGCTTTCGCTCCCGCCTACGACGCGGCCGAGCTGGTGTCGTCGGCTTACGCCGCGTTCGTGAACGACGAGGAGCTGCTGTTCTCCGAACGGCGGCGCGTGCGGTACCTGCTGGTCGACGATGCACAGCACCTCGACCCGATGCAGTACTCGTTGATCAGGTCGCTGGGGTCGGGGGCCGCGCGGTTCGTGCTGGCGGGCGATCCGGACCAGGCGATCTTCACGTTCCGCGGGGCCTCGCCGGAAATCCTGCGGGACGTGCCTGGCGAGACGGTGGTGCTGTCGCAGTCCCATCGGATGATGCCCGAGATCCGGGATGCCGTGGCGCGCCTGGCTTCCCGGCTGCCCGGTGCGTCTCCCGCGCGGTCGGTGCTGCCGGCTGAGGGCGAGGGGTCGGTGCAGGTGCGGCTGCTCGCGTCCTCCGCGCAGGAGGCGACGTGGGTGGCGGACCAGTTGCGCCGTTCTCACCTGGCCGACGAGGTGCCGTGGTCGCAGATGGCGGTCGTGGTGCGTTCGGCGACCTTGTCCTTGCCTGTGCTGCAACGGGCTCTGCTCGCGGCGGGTGTTCCGGTGTCGGTTGCTTCGGACGAGTTGCCGTTGGCGCAGCAGCCTTCTGTGCGTCCGTTGCTGGCTCTGGTTCGTGCTGCGGCGGTGCCGGGGTCGTTGGACGAGGACACCGCCGCGATGCTGCTGTCGTCCTCGTACGGTGGTGCGGATCCGTTGGCGTTGCGACGGTTGCGCCGTGGTCTGCGTCGGTTGGAGATGGCCGCGGGTGGTGATCGTCCGTCCGGTGAGCTGCTGGTCGAGGTGGTGGAGACCGCGGACCGGCTGGCGGCCCTGGAGGATGCGGAGTCGCTGCCCGCTCGTCGGATCTCGCACCTGCTCGCGTTGGCGCGCAAGGCGATCGAGGCCGGCAAGTCGGTGGAGGTCGTGCTGTGGGATCTCTGGACGGCGACGGGGTTGCAGGACCGCTGGGTGGCGCAGTCGGCCCGGCGCGGCATGCCGGGCATGCAGGCCGACCGCGACCTCGACGCGATCGTGGCGTTGTTCGAGGCGGCCGCGAAGTACGTCGACCGCCTGCCTGGTTCGGGCGTGGCGGGCTTCGCGGACTACCTGGAGTCGCAGCGCATCGTCGGCGACACGCTTGCTGCTTCCGCGCCCACAGGTGAGGCCGTGTCCGTCCTGACCGCGCACTCCGCGGCCGGTCGTGAGTGGGAAGTCGTTGCCGTGCCGGGGGTTCAGGAGGGCAGCTGGCCCGATCTGCGGCTGCGCGGCACCGTTCTGGGCGTCGAACGCATGGTGGACGTCCTGGCAGGGCTCGAGCCGTCGGTGTCTGCGGTGGCCCCGATCCTGGCCGAGGAACGCCGCCTGCTGCTGGTCGCCGCGTCCCGTGCCCGCTCGAAGCTGTTGATCAGCGCGGTTCGCGGTGAGGACGAACAGCCGTCGCGCTTCCTGGACGAGATCGAGTCGTCGTCCGAGGAGGAGCGCAAGCTGCACCGCCCCCAGCGCGGCCTCGTGCTGGCCGAACTGGTCGGCGAACTGCGCCGGGTCGTGTGCTCGGATGCCGAGCCTTCGGAGCGCCGTTCGCGCGCGGCTGCTCAGCTGGCCCGCCTGGCCGAGGCGGGAGTGCCCGGCGCGCACCCGGAGTCCTGGTACGGCGTGGCTTCCGTGTCCACATCGGACTCCCTGTGGACGGAGGAGCAGAAGGTCAGCGTGACGCCGTCGACCATCGAGGTGATCACGAAGTGCCCGCTGCGCTGGGTCGTCGAACGCCACGGCGGCCAGGACCCGGCCGAACTGGCCTCGGTCACCGGCACCCTGGTCCACGCCCTGGCCCAGGCGGCGGCGTCGGGCGCCGACTCGGCTCAGCTGCGCGTGAAACTCGACGAGGCCTGGGCGGCCGTCGATGCCGGCGCCCCGTGGTTCTCCCGCCGCGAACGCATGCGCGTCGAACGCATGCTGGACACCTTCCTCGCCTGGCTGACCATGAGCCGCACCCAGCTCACCCAGGTCGCGGTCGAGGAGGAGATGGTCGTCGAGGTCCCGAAACGCGACGGCGGCCCGTGGCTGCAGGTCCGAGGCCGCGTCGACCGCCTGGAACACGACGAGGACGGTCGCCCGATCGTCATCGACATCAAGACCGGCAAGAGCCCGGTGTCCCGCGAGGCCTCCCAGGAACACCCGCAGCTCGCGGTCTACCAGCTGGCCACGTCGCTGGGCGGCTTCACGCACATCGGGCTGGGCACCGAGCCGGGCGGTGCGCGGCTGCTCTACGTGGCCAAGGAGGACAAGAAGACCGGGGCGGTCGAACGCACCCAGGCTCCGCTGGACGAGCAGGGTGTCCGGGCGTGGCTGGAGGTGGTGCAGGACGCGGCGGAGTCGGTGCTCGGGCCGGACTACACGGCGCGGGAGAACGCGGACTGCGACCGGTGCCCTGCTCGGACGACGTGCCCGGTCCACCCCTCCGGGCGGCAGGTGAGCGAGTAG
>JAVXWK010000371.1:0-16823 GCA_032230575.1 Pseudonocardiales bacterium
TGCCGAGGATGGCCTTGATGCCCGCGCGCATCAGCGGTTCGTCGTCTGCGATGAGCACCCGGATCATGAACCAGTCCTCTGCACGTGGATCTTCTTCTCCACCAGCTTGCCGTCTCGGAAGCAGAAACGCACCACTCGGGTGCCCTTGGCGAGGTACGACTGCTCGTCCGTGACGTGGTAGACGCACCGTGCGCCCTGCGGTTCGGGCGAGGCCTGCGACTGGCGTTCGCCGTTGCCGATCAGGGGTTCGTCGCCGGACGGCAGCAGCGCCATCACCTCGGCCTCCGACTGGCCCTCGTGGATCTTGTCGAGATCCGCCTGCTTCACCACCTTGGTCACCGGTTGCGCGCCGAGGTAGGTGAAGCCGCCGATGATCACGGCCAGCACGATCGAGGCGCCCGCGATCGACCCGACGCCGGCCCACTTGCGGATCGACCGCGGGGACTCCGCCTCGTCGTGATCGTCCTCCGGCTCGTCCGGGAGCGCCGTCTCCTCGTACGGCAGCACGGCGGCGATGCGGAAGCCACCCGACGGCAGCGCGCCCACGTGCAGGATGCCGCCCGCCACGCGCACACGTTCGGTGAGCCCGATCAACCCGACGCCCGGCTCACGGACCGATGAGCCGCTGCGCGACGGGTTGTTGCGCACTTCCACCACGAGCGCGTCCGGCTCGTACTTCACGGTCACCTGCACCGCCGATCCCGGCGCGTGCTTGGCGGCGTTGGTCAAACCCTCTTGTGCCACGCGATACGCCGCGTGCGACACGCGTGACGGCAACGGATGCGCCTGCCCACCACGTACCAACGACACCAAGACACCGGCCTTGCGCGCGTCGCCCACCAACGAGTCGATGGATTCCACGGTCCGTGTGGCGGGATCGTCGTCAGGACCGTCCTCGGCCCGCAGCACGCCGATGATCGCCCGGAGTTCTTCCATGCCGGTCAACGCCGCCGAGCGCAGCACGCCGATCGCCTCGCGCTGCTTGTCCCCCAGCGACGGGTCGAGTGCCAGCGCGCCGGCGTGCACGGAGATCAACGACAGCCGGTGGCCGAGGCTGTCGTGCATGTCCTGGGCGATGCGGCTGCGTTCCCGCAGGCGCACCTGCCGGGAGAGCATCCTGTGCTCGATCGCCATCCTGGCCTCGCGGTCCTGCATCGCCTGCACCAGCGCCTCGCGTTGCGCCAGGTAGCGGCCCACGAGGAACGGCAGCGCCACGCCGACGCCGAAGATCGTGATCAGGATGAGCATTCCGTAGACGGGCTCGATGTCGACGGGCCGCGCGTCCCAGTCCCACACCAGGATCACGACGACGAACGTGATCGCGGTCGACACCACCGCCTTGACCCACGACTCGATCCGCCGGCCGGCCGTGTAGCTCAGCACGACCATCAACGCGGGCCCGAGGAACGGGATCGCCGCACCGCCGATCATGACCGTCGCCGGGAGCAGGTGCCGCAGCGGCAACAGCACCAGGTAGCAGGCGATGTACCCGGCGAGCAGCCAGCCGGTCGCCTCGTGCTCGCCCCACGGTCCTGGCCACAGGTCCAGCAGGACCGCGGCGAGGACCACGATCGCGTCGCCGAGGACCCGCACCGGCGTCAACGCCTTGAGCCGGGCCAGGGTGTCGGCGCGCAACGCCTCGGCCCTGGTCCGCACAGCAGTAATCACGCTCTCAAGCTACGAGACGTCCCATGTTCGCGCGGCACGCTGGAGTATCGAATTCGCGCGACGAAAGTTGACGGTCCGCGTGGAAGCCCTTCGACCAGGTTCGAAGGACGCTCCAGACGAGTCAGACCAGCTGCGCGGTCGATCCCGCCTTCCGGGCCCGCCACGACGCGATCACCACACCGGTGATCAGCAGCACCGCCGTGGCCGTCACCATCAACGTCGACAGCGCCACGATCTCCGGCGAGATTCCACGCTTCGAGGCCTGCGCGTAGACGAACACCGGCAGCGTCGTCGACCCGACACCCGTGAGGTACGAGGAGATCACCACGTCGTCGAACGACAACAGGAACGCGAACGCCGCCCCCGC
Organism: Pseudonocardiales bacterium; assembly: GCA_032230575.1. GTDB lineage: Bacteria > Actinomycetota > Actinomycetes > Mycobacteriales > Pseudonocardiaceae > Lentzea. The sequence goes on from JAVXWK010000371.1 coordinate 2,036, forward strand.
GACCACGGCGGGCGCCACCAACGGCAGCGTGACAGTTCGGAAGGCCACGAAGGGAGACGCGCCGAGATCCGCTGCGGCCTCCTCCATCCGAACGTCCATTCCGGACACCCGCGACCGCACGACGACGACCACGAAGCTCAACGAGAACGCCACGTGCGCGAACAGCAGCGCGCCGAACCCGAGTGGAATCCCGGCCAGCTTCACGAAGAACCCCAGCATCGCCACACCCATGACGACCTCGGGCACCACCAGCGGCAACGACAGCAGAACGGTCCACAACGCACGGCCGGGGAACGCCCGCCGCAGCCCGAACGCCGCCAGCGTGCCGATCACGGTCGAGATCACCGCGGACGCCAGCGCCAGCTGCAGGGTCAGCTGCAACGACTCCAGCACGCGCACGTCGTCGAACAGCTCGGCGTACCACCGCGTCGACAGCCCGCTGATCCTGCTGAGCGACCGCGACGAGTTGAACGACGCGAGCCCCAGCCACACGATCGGCGCGTAGAGGAACAGGAACACGAAGGCCACGACGAGCCCGAGCGCCCACGGACGACGGTTCACAGCACCTCCTCCCCTCGCCGCCCGCGCAACAGCAGCACGAGCACCACCAATACGAGTAGCAGCACCGCCATCGCCGAACCCAGTGGCCAGTTGTTGCCGCCGCGGAACTGGTCGTCGATCACCGACCCGAACGTCGACTGGCCGACACCGCCGAGCAGCTTCGGCGTCACGAAGTCACCCGCCGCGGGCACCAGCACCAGCAACGACCCGGCCAGCACACCGCTCAGCACCCCTGGCAGCACCACCCGGAAGAACGTCGACACCCGCCCGTGGCCGAGGTCGAACGACGCCTCGACCAGCCGGAAGTCGAACCGCTCGCACGCCACGTACAGCGGCAGCACCATGAACGGCAGGAAGCCGTACGTGAGCCCGAGGACCACCGCGCCGTGGGTGAGCAGAAAGCCACCGTCGCGCCCCAGCCCGACCCATCCGAGCGCGGTGTTGACCAGGCCCTCGCCGTCCAGCAGGGCCTTCCACGCGTAGATCCGCGCGAGATAGCTCGACCAGAACGGGATGAGCACCGCCGCGAGCAGCACCGTGCGATACCGGCCGCCGTACCTCGCGATGAACCACGCCGGCGGGAAACCCAGCAGCAGGCAGGCGATCGTCGTCGCCACCGCGTAGACCAGGGTCCGGCCGAAGATCGGCAGGAACGCCGGGTCGAGCGCTCTCAGATAGGCCTGCGTGGTCCACGGCAGCACCGCGCGGGCGACACCCGTGTCCCGCGTGGCGAAGCTGAACTCGACGACGACCACCAGCGGCGCGATCAGGAATATCCCCAGCCACAGCCCGGTGGGCGTGAGCAGGGCGTTGGCCTTCAGCCAGCGTCGCAACACAGATCCAGATCATGCCAGGTGGACCAGTCGCTCGACGCTGCGTGGTTGGTGCTGTACACGTGGATCAGGGGGTAAGCCGATGTTCGAGAAGCTGACCGGCCATGAGGACCCACATCCGATCTACGAGCAGGTGCGCGCGCTGGGACCGCTGGTGGAGATGAGCGGCCAGTGGGTCACGACGAGCCACACGTTGTCGAACAAGATCCTGCGCGACCGGCGGTTCGGCATGCGGTACACCGACGGCACCTGTCCGGGCTTCGCCGGGCTGCTGCCGCAGTCGTTCCTGGAGCTGGACCCGCCGGACCACACCAGGTTGCGCAGGCTCGCGATGCCCGCGTTCAGCCCGAAGAAGATCGACGAGTACCGGACCCGCGTCGAGAAGGTCGCGGAGTCGCTGCTGGACGCCGAGGAGTTCGACCTCATCAGGGATTTCGCGGCGCCGTTGCCGATCGCGGTGATCAGCGACCTGCTCGGCGTCCCGGACGCGGACACCGCCGAGTTCGCCGGCTACGGCGCGCTCGTCGCCGCGTCGTTCGACACCGGGGTCACGCCGGAAATGGCGCACGCCAACGACCAGGTGCTCGCGCTGTTCGAGCGGCTCATCACCGAACGCCGCGCCCGGCCCGGCGACGACGTGATCAGCTCGCTGGTGGCCGCCGAGGCCGAGCAGAAGCTCACCGCCCAGGAACTGATGGGCACGCTGGTGCTGCTGCTGGTCGCCGGGTTCGAGACCACGGTGAACCTGATCGGCAACGGCGCGCGGGCACTGCTCGAACACCCGGCGCAGTGGGCGTTGTTCAAGGCTCATCCCGAACTCGCGGCCGACGTCGTCGAGGAGACGCTGCGCTGGGCGCCGCCGGTGCAACTGACCGGCCGCATCGCACAGGAGCGGGTCGGCGAGATCGGCACGGACGAGATGGTCAACATCATCATCGGGGCGGCGAACCGCGACCCGGACGTCTACCCCGAGCCGCACCGGTTCGACGTCATGCGCGTGCAGAAGCCGGAGCACCTCGCGTTCTCCAGCGGCATCCACTACTGCTTGGGCGCGACGCTCGCGCGCATGGAGGGCGAAGTGGCGTTCCGCGCGCTGGCACGCCGGATGCCTGGTCTGCGCCAGGCCGGTCCGGTGACGTTCCGCCGTTCCGTGACGATCCGGGGCCTCGCGAGCTTCCCGGTCAGCCGGTCTTGACCTTCGTCCAGGCGTCGGCGTACAGCGCTTCCGCTTCGCCGCCGAGATCCTTGGTGAACGGCAGCTTCTTCAGCTGTTCCTCCGGCGGGTAGACCACCGGGTCGTTCAGCAGGTCCTTGTCGATCAACGGTTTGGCGGCGGCGTTGGGGCTGCCGTAGCGCACCGCGTTGGACAGCGCCGCACCCGTGTCGGCACCGAGCACGTAGTCGATGAACCGGTGCGCGTTCCCGGCGTGCGGCGCGTCCTTCGGGATCACGAGGAGGTCCACATAGGACAGTCCGCCCTCGGCGGGGATGGCGTAGCCGATGTCGTCGTTAGCCGCCTTCGCCTGGAACGCGTCACCGGAATACGCCTGCGCCAGCCGCACCTGACCGGAGGTCAGCGGTTCGATCACGTCGGAGGTGATCTGCCCGAGCTTCTTCTTCAACGACAGCAGGAAGTTCGCCGCGTCGTCGATCTGCTTCGCGTCCGTGGTGTTCGGGTCGTGGCCGAGCTTGAGCAGGCCGAGCGCCAGGCCGTCGCGGGCCTCGTCGAGGATCGAGCTGCGGCTCTCGGCGTTCGGCAGGTCGTAGGCGTCGAAACCGGTGACGTCGCCGCCGATCTGCGACTTCGAGTACGCCAGACCCGTTGTGCCCCAAGCCCACGGCACCGAGTACTTGTTACCGGGGTCGTAGTCCGCCTCGACGAACCGCTGTTCCAGGTTCGCGAGGTTCGGGATCGCGTCGTGGTCCAGCGGCTGCAACAAGCCGGAACGCAGGAAACGGCGCAGGAAGTTGTCCGAGGGCACCACCAGGTCGTAACCCGCCTGGCCGGACGCGATCTTGGCTTCCATCTCGTCGTTGGTGGAGAAGTTGTCGTACGTGACTTCGATGCCCGTGACGGTCCGGAAGCCCGGCAACGTCTCCGGCGCGATGTAGTCGGTCCAGTTGTAGAAGTTGAGCTTCGGCTCGTCCCGCAGGTTCACGGCCTTGGCGGCATTCACGCCACCGCTGCCGGCCGGCGCCGGACCGACGGCGCACGCGGCGAGCGCGAAGTACGCCATCGAGCCCAGCATCGCGCGCCGGGTCACCCGCGGGCTGCCGGTGTCCCACAGCCGGGCGATCCGGAGCTCAGCCACCGGATTTGTCCAGCAGCACGGTGAACTCGGGGTCCCAGGCCATCCGCACCGGCTGCCCGGGCGCACCCGCGTCGTCGATGCGCTGGGCGTTCTGCACGAACGCGACCAGCTCGCCGCCGGGTGTGTCGACCACGAACTGGGTGGAGACGCCCGTGTAGACGACGTCCTGGACGACGCCCTTCAGCACGCACCAGCCCGTCGGCGGCTCGGCGGTCTCGTTGAAGAGATGCACCTTCTCCGGACGCACGGTCGCGGCGACCTTCTGGCCGTGCCCGACGCTGCCGGAGAGCTTGGCGCGCAGGTTCGTGGCGCCGGGAGCTTTCAGCGCCGCGAACTCACCGTCCACACCGGACACCTCGGCGTCGAGGATGTTGGACGTGCCGATGAAACCCGCGACGAACCGGGTGGCCGGCCGCTCGTAGACGTCCTCGGGGTAGCCGACCTGCTCGACCTTGCCCGCGTTCATCACGGCGATGCGGTGCGAGAGGACGAGCGCCTCTTCCTGGTCGTGCGTGACGTAGAGGAACGTCGTGCCCACCTCGCGCTGGATGCGCATGAGCTCGATCTGCAGTTCCTTGCGCAGCTTGGCGTCCAACGCGCCGAGGGGCTCGTCGAGCAGCAGCAGTCGTGGCCCGGCGGCGAGCGCACGGGCGATGGCGACGCGTTGCTGCTGACCACCGGACAACTGAGTGGGCCTGCGCTTGGCGAACTGGGAAAGCCGCACCAGTTCGAGGTGCTCCCCGACGCGCTTCTTCAGCTCCTCGCCGCGGATCTTCTTGCGCTTGAGTCCGTACGCGACGTTGTCCCACACGGACATGTGCGGGAACAGCGCGTAGGACTGGAAGACGGTGTTGACGTCCCGTTTGTACGGAGGGACGCCCACCATGTCGTTGCCGTCGAGCTCGATGCGGCCCTCGTCGGGGTCGACGAAGCCCGCGATCATGCGCAGGACCGTGGTCTTGCCGCAGCCGGACGGGCCGAGAACCGAGAAGAACTCGCCTTCGTGGACGTTCAGCGAGATGCCGTCGACCGCCACCTGGTCGGAGAAGCGTTTGCGCACCCCGTGGAGACCGATTTCGACGGGAGCGAACGTGTCCGGGGTGGAGGCCTCAGCGGGAGAGAAGCCGGTCAAGTCGAGGCGCCTTCAGAGATCGGACGGGTGGGCCGCGCTGAGCGTAACGGCGCTCAACCTCGCTCGTCAGTCGAGCGCGCGCGACCTCACACATCCGCGCCCATCAACATGTGCGACGATGACCGCGTAATCCGGATGAGCAGTGGAGGAAACCGTGGCTTCGTCCTCGGAACTGGAGAAGCGTCCTGCGGTCGACCCGCATGAGGAGCCGTCGCACGAGTGGGGCTGGCACGGCTCGCTCCCCGGCGCGGTTCGCTGGGGTGGCATCCTCTCCGCGGTCTTCCTGTTCCTGATGCTGGTGTTCCGCAACCACCACGGCAACACCGAGAACGTCTACCTGATCGTCACGATCGTCGTCATCGTCGGCGGCCTGGTGTGGGACGCCGCTCGCAAGCGCACGTCCTGGCGCCGCTAGAGCGTTTCGAGCACGATCTTGCCCTGGGTGCGGCCAGTCTCGCCCAGGGCATGTGCTTTTCCGGCGTCCTCCAGCGGGAACGTCGCGTCGACGTGCACCGTGAGCTCGCCCGACTCGACGAGCGCGGTGATCGCCTCCATCCCTGCGCGGTCGGGCTCGACCAGGATCGGGCTGATCCGGATGTCGTCACGGCTCACGCTGTCCACTCCGGACGGGACGCCGACGAACAACCCGCCGCTGCGCACCGAGTCCGGTGACGCGCCGCCGACCAGGTCGACGAAGACGTCGATGTCGGTGCCTTCGTAGTTCCCCTGCGTGTAGTCGATCACTTCGTCGGCGCCGAGGCCCTTCAGGAACGCGTGCTTGGGCTCGCGAGCGGTGCCGATGACGTACGCGCCGTGGGCCTTCGCGATCTGGACCGCGAGGTGGCCGACGCCGCCCGCCGCGGCCGTGATCAGCACCTTCTGCCCCGGCCGCACGTCGGCGGTGTCCTTGAGGATCTGCCACGCGGTGAGCGCGGCCAGCGGCAGCGCGCCCGCCTCGACGTGCGTGAGGCTCTGGGGCTTCTTGGCGAAGTGCCTGCTCGGCGCGGTGACGTACTCGGCGTAGGCGCTCGCGGCGTGCGGGAAGCGCGGCATGCCATAGACCTCGTCGCCGGGCTTGAGCGTGGTCACACCGAAGCCGACCTCCTCGACGACACCCGAGACGTCCCAGCCGTTGATGAACGGGAAGCTCTGCAGACCCACCATGCCGCCGCCCGCGCGGGTCTTCCAGTCGACCGGGTTCACGCCCGCCGCGTGCACCCTGACCAGCACCTCCGTCGGCAGTGGCGCAGGCTTGGGGACGTCGGTGAGGGTCAGAGGGCCGCCGGACTCGTTCTGGATGATCGCTCGCATGCGTACTAGCTTGGGAGACCAGGTCTCTTCTGGCAATTAGGCACTATCTTGTGCACTAGGTACCTGGTAGAAACTAGGCGTGATCAGGGACGTTTATCTCAAGATGTGCCCGTGCCGCGACCTGCTGGACATGGTCGCGTCGAAGTGGACGGCACTGGCCATCGGAGCTCTGGAGGACGGGCCCAAGCGGTTCGGCGAGCTGAAGCGCCGCTTGGACGGCGTCAGCCAGAAGATGCTCACGCAGACGTTGCGCACGCTGGAGCGCGATGGGCTCGTCACGCGCACGGTCTACCCCTCGGTGCCGTTGCGCGTCGAGTACGAGCTGACGGCGCTCGGTCGCAGCATCACCGAGCCGCTGGCCTCGTTGCGGTTGTGGGCGCAGCAGAACTACGAGTCCGTCGCCGAGGCGCGGGAGACGTTCGACTCGGCCGAGCCGGTCGGGCTGGAACCCGCTACGGCCCGCTGAGGACCCAGCCGAGCTGACCGTCGAGGTGCTCGCCCTCGCAGCTCTTGTCGAGCGCGTCGAAGTGCCTGCTGCCGTTGTCCCTGGTGCAGCGGTAGAGCGGGATGACGGCACCTTCCGCGGGCGGGTTGACGAAGATGTAGCCGAGCGAGCCGAGCCGCTCGTAGCCGTCGCACGAGAAGTTGACCGCTGACATGTAGTCGCCGGCGGTGCCGATCCTGCAGGCGTAGAGCTCGCGGGTGCCCGGCTCCTGGTCCGCGGCGATCCAGCCCGCCGGGCCGTCCAGCGCGTTGAACTGCGAGGGCTTGCCCGCGAAACCGTCGGAGGTCGTGAAGTACCACTTGCCGTCGTTCCAGCGGGTGAGCGCCCGCGTCTTGCGCTTCGGCTTGGGCGCGGGGTTCGGCTGGGCCTGTGCCTGGGTGGACTTGGGCGTGCTGGACAGCTGGGCCTGGGTCGACGTCTGACTGCTGCTCGGCGTGGCCGAGCTGCTGCTGGGCGCGCTGCTCGACGTGTCGCTGGGCGGAGCCGTGGTGGTCGTCGCGCCGATGTTCTGCTGGGCGGCGGCGTTGCCCGGTTCGGCGCCCGGCCGCACGATCAGGAACGTGACCAGCGCGATCGCCGCGACTGCCGCGACCGCTCCGCTGACGATCAAGCCCGTGCGGCGTCTCTTCGGCTCGTCGAAGTCGTCGCGGGTCAGCTGCTGCGGCGTCACGTAGGTGGTGACGGGCTCGATGACGACGGTGCGTTCGGACGGGGAGCCGAGCTGGGCCCTGGTCTGGGCCGCGGTGAGGCGCTGAGCGGGGTTCTGGTGCAGCAGTCCCATGATCACGCTCGCGAGTGGGCCGCGTGCTCGTTGTAGGACCGGTTCGTCGTACATGATCGCGTGCATGGTGGCCGCGGTCGTGTCGCGTTGGAATGGCGAGTGGCCCTCGATCGCGTGGAACATGGTGGCGCCCAAGGCCCACAGGTCACTGGCGGGCGACGGCGGCTGACCGGCGAACAGCTCCGGCGCCATGTAGCCGGGCGAGCCCATGATGCCGCCCGTGGCCGTCAGCCCGGGGTCGTCCATCGCTCGCGCGATGCCGAAGTCGGTCAGCTTCACCGTGCCGTCCGGCGCGACCATGATGTTGCTGGGCTTGACGTCCCGGTGCACGATCCCGGCCGCGTGGGCCGCTTCGAGCGCGCTGAGCGTCTGCAGGCCGATGCTCGCGACCTCGTCCTCGGTGAACGTCCTGCGCGCCATGAGATCCGTGAGCGTCGGCGCCTCGACCAGCTCCATCACGATGTACGTGACGCCGTTCTCGGTGATCACGTCGTGGATGGCGACGACGTTCGGGCTGTTCAGGCGACCGGCGGTGCGCGCCTCGCTGAGGACGCGCTCGACCTCGGTCGTGCGGAGCTCCTTCAGCGCGACCCTGCGTCCGATGACCTGGTCCTCGGCGAGCCAGACGACCCCCATGCCACCCCGGCCGAGCTCGCGGATCGTGCGGTACCGGCCGGCGATCACGCGACGACCCAGCCGAACGAGAACTCGTACTGCTGGCTCTCGCAGTTCCGGTCGGGAGAGTCGAAGTGCGTGTTCTTGAACAGGCAGCGGTGGATGGTGAACGTGGGCACGTCGCTGGGTTTGTCCCTGAAGACGTAGCCGAGCGGGACGGCGCTGAGCACGGTCTGCCCCTCGCAGGTGGGCGAGACCGAGGTCATGTGGTCCTCGGATCCGTTGACGCGACAGGCGTACAGCGGCATCGTGCCCGGCTCCTCCTTGGCGAAGAGCTTGCCCATGGAGACGCCCTCCGCCTGGAAGCCGGCCGGCGCCGGGATCCTCGACGTGCCGGTGTAGTGGAAGCCGCCCGAGCTCAGGTAGCGGGTCAGCACCAGCATCTCGCGCGGCGGTTTCGGCTGTGCCGTCGTCGGCTGCGGCTGGTTCGGCGGCTGGACCTGCGTCGGCTTCTGAGCCTGGCTGGACGACGGAGCGGCACTGCTGCTGCTCGGGGCCGAGCTGCTGCTGGACGGCGCGCTGGAGGCGGTGCTGCTGGTCTCGCTCACCGGTTGCCCGCCGGAGTTCGGGCCCTGCTGCGCCGAGGCCGTGCCCGGCGTGTTCGGCTTGATCAGGAAAACGGCGGCGAGCGCGATCACGACAACGGCAGCCGTGGCCCCCGCGAAGACACCGATCTTCTTGCGGGACTTGGGTTTCTCCTCGGCCCAGTCGTCGCGAGTCGGCGCGTTCGGCGCGACGAACGTGGTGACGGGTTCGATGACGACGGTCTGCTCGGACTGCGTCGGCGGCCTGACCGTCGTGGTGCGGTCGCTCAGTCGTTCGCGCAGCTGGGACGCCGTGAGCCTGCGCGCGTCGTCCTGCGTCAGCAGCGCCATGATCGTGTCGGCGAGGGGGCCGTGGGTGCGTTGCAGCACCGGCTCCTCGTACATGATCGCGTGCATCGTGGCCGCGGTCGTGTCGCGATGGAACGGTGCGCGCCCCTCGACGGCGTGGAACATGGTGGCGCCCAACGCCCACAGGTCGCTCGCCGGTGAGGGAACCTTGCCCGCGAACAACTCCGGGGCCATGTAACCGGGCGACCCCATGATGCCGCCGGTGGCCGTCAGTCCGGGGTCGTCCATGGCTTTCGCGATCCCGAAGTCGGCGAGCTTCACGCGCCCGTCAGGCAGCACCATGATGTTGCTGGGCTTGACGTCCCGATGGATGATGCCCGCCGCGTGGGCCGCCTCGAGCGCGCTGAGCGTCTGCAGGCCGATGTCCGCGACCTCGTCCTCGGTGAGGCTCTTGCGGGTCATGACCTCGGAGAGCGTCGGTGCCTCGACGAGCTCCATGACCAGGTACGTGACGCCGTTCTCGACGATCACGTCGTAGATGCCGACGACGTTGGGGCTGTTCAAGCGCCCTGCCGTGCGGGCTTCGCGCAGCACGCGCTCGGTCTCGGTGGTCCGCAGCTCCTTGAGCGCGACCTGCCTGCCGATGACCTGGTCCTCAGCCAGCCAGACGACCCCCATGCCGCCCCGGCCGAGCTCTCTGATCGTCGCGTATCTGCCCGCGACCAGCCTCATCGGTTCCCCCACGCGCGGCATGGTATCCACACGAGGCATGAACCCGATGCAGGTAGCAGCACACGGGGTGCAACCTGTCCTCAGCGATCTCCGCACAACCCGCGCCGCGCCGAATTACGTTGACCAACCGCCGCGCGAAGATCCAACTCCTCCACTAGGGTCGGCCGCGACGCGACAAGGAACGAGGTCATGGTCTCCCCGAACTGGCAGGCGCCGCCGGCGAAACGGCTCAACACCGGGTGGATCGTCGCCATCGTCGTCGCCGCGGTCGTCCTGGTTGCAGGAGCTGTCGGCACGACCGTTCTCCTGATCAACAAGCCCGACAGCGGCATCTACCAGACCAAGAACCTCCCGACCTGCGACAAGATCGCCGGCAGGGTCAAGAGCCTGCCTCAGGGCGAGGCCACCGCGAACGGCAACCGGTGCGGGTTCGCCGACCCGAAGACGGGCACGTCCACCGTGTTCGAGATCTCCTTCGGCACCATCGACGAGAAACGCGTCGAGTTCCAGAAGCACCTGGACGCGGGCTGGGTCCGAGTCGAGGGAACCACCCTGGGCGACGACGTCGTGTGGACGCGCGGCACCGGCGACGGCAGCTTCTGCTCAGCCTTCATCCGCGACAGCAACGCGACGTTCAAGATCGACCACAGAGACCCGCGCCTGACGGACGGCACACAGGGGTCGGTCGAGCCGGAGTGGCTGTGCCAGACCTCGGTCAGGCTGTACTACCTCGACGTCTACCTGCTCGCCAGAGGCATCTGAACCTCAGCCCTCAGCAGCGAGCTGACCGCAGGCCGCCGCGATCTCCTGCCCCCGCGTGTCCCGAACGGTGCACTCGACACCCTGCTCTCGCACCCGCCGCACGAACTCCCGCTCCACCGGCTTCGGCGACGCGTCCCACTTCGACCCCGGAGTCGGGTTCAGCGGAATCAGGTTCACGTGCACGAGCTGCCCGAGGTACTTGCGCAGCTTCTTGCCGAGCAGGTCCGCACGCCAGCCCTGGTCGTTGATGTCGCGAATCAACGCGTACTCGATGCTGACACGCCGCCCCGTCTGGTCCGCGTAGCCGCGCGCCGCCTCCAGCACCTCCGCGACGTCCCAGCGCGTGTTCACCGGCACGAGCGTGTTGCGCAGCTCGTCGTCCGGCGTGTGCAGCGACACCGCGAGCCGGACCTGCAGCTTCTCCTCGGTCAGCTTCCGGATCGCCGGCACCAGGCCCACCGTCGACACGGTGACCGTGCGCTGCGAGATGCCCAGGCCGTCGGGCGCCGGGGCGGTGATGCGGTGGACGGCCTCGATCACGCGCTTGTAATTCGCGAGCGGCTCGCCCATGCCCATGAAGACGATGTTGGAGAGCCTTCCCGGCCCACCCGGAATCTCCCCGTCGCGCATGGCCGCCGCACCGAGCCGCACCTGGTCCACGATCTCCGCGGTCGACAGGTTGCGCTGCAGGCCGCCCTGGCCGGTAGCGCAGAACGGGCACGCCATGCCGCAGCCCGCCTGCGACGAGATGCACAGCGTCGCGCGGTCCGGGTAGCGCATCAGCACCGACTCGATGAGCGTGCCGTCGTGCGCCCGCAGCAGCGTCTTCGCCGTGGCGCCCTCGTCGGCTGTGACCTTGCGCACGACCGTGAACAACGGCGGCATCAGGTCGGCAACCAGCTTGTCGCGCGTGGCGGCCGGGATGTCGGTCATCTCGGCCGGGTCGACCGTCAGGCGGCTGAAGTAGTGGTTCGACAGCTGCTTGGCGCGGAACGGCTTTTCACCAAGAGCCGCAACGGCTTCGGCGCGTTCGGCAGGCGACAGGTCGACGAGGTGACGCGGCGGCAGGCCGCGCTTGGGCGCGTCGAAGACAAGGGGAAGCGAAGTCATAGCACATCCAGTGTCCCACGAACTTCGGCGGCACAAGACCGTTGCATCGCGATAGGTTCCGATATATCGTTAGCGACATGATGATGAGACCACACCACAGAGAGCACCACCACAGGCATCGCCACGGACCCTTCGGGGGCGGTGGCAGGGGCGGCCGCCAGAGGCGCGGCAACGTCCGGGCGGCGGTTCTGTCCTTGCTGGCAGAACGGCCGATGCACGGCTACGAGATCATCCAGGAGATCGCCAGGCGCACCGGCGGCGTGTGGAGCCCGAGCCCCGGCTCGGTCTACCCGACGCTGCAGATGCTCGCCGACGAAGGCCTCATCTCCTCAGCTGAAGAAGGAGGCAAGAAGCTGTTCACAGTCACCGAACACGGCAGGACGGAGCACACGGCCCCGCCCTGGCGCGACATCGACATCCAGCTCGACCCGGTCGACGGCGAACTGCGCACCGCGGTCCGGCTGCTCGGCAGCGCGATGGAGCAGATCTCCCACGCGGGCACGCCCGAGCAGAAGACCCGCGCCGCCGAGCTCTACAACGAGCTGCGGCGCAAGCTCTACGCCGTCCTCGCCGAGGAGTGACCTACCACCGGTCGTGCACGTGCGGCCGGATCAGCTCGTCGTAAACCTTCGCGACGGCCACGCCGTCGACAGGCTGCAAATCGGCAGCGCGTGAGTTGGCCCGCGCCTGCTCCACGTTGCGAGCACCGGGAATCACCACCGTGACACCGGGCTGGTCCACGATCCACCTGAGCGCGAACTGCGCCATCGTGGCGCCCTCGGGGACGTAGGGCCGAAGCCGTTCAACGGCCTCCAGCCCGACCTCGTACGGGACCCCGGAGAAGGTCTCGCCGACGTCGAACGCCTCACCGTTGCGGTTGTAGTTGCGGTGGTCATCCGCGCCGAAAGTCGTTGCCGCTGTGTACTTCCCGGACAACATCCCGGACGCCAGCGGCACCCGCGCGATGATCGCGACGCCCGCTTCCTGCGCTGCGGGGAGCACCTCTTCCAGAGGCTTGAGCCGGAACGCGTTCAGGATGATCTGCACGCTGGCCACGTGCGGCCTTTGGATCGCGGCGAGCGCCTCCTCGACCTTCTCCACCGACACACCATAAGCAGCAATCCGTTGCCGCTCAACCATTTCATCCAGGGTGTCGTACACCTCGTCCCGGCTGTAGACCGGCGTGGGCGGACAGTGCAGCTGCACGAGGTCCAACGTGTCGACACCCAGATTGCGGCGGCTCCGGTCGTTCCACGCGAGGAAGTTCTCCCGGTTGTACCCCTCCGTGGTCTGCGCCGGTAGCCGCCGCCCCATCTTCGTCGCGACGAAGATGTCGTCCTTGCGCTCCTTGAGAAACCTGCCGACGAGCGTCTCGCTGCGGCCGTCGCCGTACACGTCAGCGGTGTCGAAGAAGTCGACACCCGTGTCGGCGGCGGCGTGCAGCAGTGCGAGCGCCTCGGACTCGTCCACTTCGCCCCAGTCGGCGCCGAGCTGCCAGCAGCCCAGTCCCACGACGCCGACCTGGCGGTTCAACCTGCCTGCGATTCGCTTCTCCACGAACCAAAGCCTAGTCCGCGGCCGCTCAGACACGCCCGATGTGCCTCAGCAGGCGCCACCACTGGTCGTCTTCGCCAACACCTGAAAGAGCACGATATTCCGGTGCCAGCGCAAATCTTTCGACAAATTCACCGAGGCTGTCGGCAAATTTCTCGAACACGTCGCTGTCCTGCCAGACGATTCCTAGGTCGGGAAATCCCACACGGCTCCGTCCTGACGCTTGACGAAGAGCGGGTCCTCGTTCACCTTCCCGAAGCAAAACCACAGTTCGCGTCCCAGCCTAACCGGAGCACCTTCATCGTCCTCGGCATAGAACTGCATCTTCTCAACGATCTTCGCGCCGAATACCACCACCGACTCGAAGATCCCACCGTCGACGAGCCGAAGTAGTTCTAGGTAGCCCTCAGCAGCCGCCTCCACCATTGACCGTGAGAGGTTCCCTCGGGGACGGAGTTCATCATCAACCATTCTTGATCCAACGGCAACGATGACCGGGCGGCCGTTACCGCTTGCTCAAGTCCAGACGAGATCATCAGGGCCCCACGATGTTGATGCGAATCGGAGTGAAGTCCGGCAAGTTGCGAATCTGCTGACAGATCTGGCACCCGATGTCCTGATTGGTGAAAGCTTCCAGAATGTGAAGGTTGCTTGCAGCATCGGGACCGTTCAACTGCAGCTCCCAAACGTGATCTGGGCTCATCTTCGTCAGAATTCGCTCTTTCAGACTGTCTGCGAACGCTCGGTTCGTCTGGCCGAACTGGCCATACACCCGAGCAATGAGGTTCGCCTTGTACTTGTTGGTGATGGAACTGTCACGCGCCACTGGGTTCGGCACCTTGGCCAAGAGGCCACGGTCGCTGAGATCCTTCAACGCTGCCCACGCGCTGCCGCCTACGGCCCGCGCCAGACCGGCACACGAACAGCCCCGCCACCGCCACCGTCGCACACAGAATCACCATCCATGCTGGACTGACCTGACGGCAACGATGACGGCAACGGGGCCGCATCCTGAATTACAAGCACGCACTGAACGCTGCCAAACGCGCCTTCGCTAGTCGCGGTCCGGCGATTCTACATCGTGGAAATCAGCTCAAAGTTTGTACCGTCCAGCTCACCGAGCAAACCCTCGACAACGAGCGCCTCGCATTGCTCGCGAATGGCGGCCAATTCCAGTGCGCCACAACCAATGCCCTCCAAGTAGAAACGAAGGTCGAACACCGAGATTACATCCACATCCTTTCCTGCATCGATGTGCAGCTGCGCCTCGGAAGGCAAGACCACCGTATATCCGACGCCATGCACAAAGTAGCCCCAGCCGTTCGCACAGTTCCCCTGCCGCGGCATAGATCCAGTCAAGACCGCCGACACCACGTCCGATGCCGTACGCGCGCGGAAGTCTTTCATCATCGCTGCCCTGGCCTGGTAAAACGCCTCCACCGCGGCCCGAACATCACATGTAGTCATTCGCGGGTCACCTCAGCTTGTACGGATTCAAGCGGTTACCGACGAATGAGAATGCCCCGTCCAGTACCTCGTCCATATTGCGGTAACCCTTGAAACCGCTCTCCATCAATTCTTCGGTCACATCCCGACGCCGACCTCTCTCAACCCCGCCAATTTCGCGGCCGCGAGACGGTGGTGTCCGTCGACCACATATGAGGTTCCTTCATGGCGAACTATCGAG
>JAVXWK010000408.1:0-6134 GCA_032230575.1 Pseudonocardiales bacterium
GTGACCTCGGCGACCTGCTCACCGGTTTTCGGGTTCACCAGGACGACCTTGACGCCCCTCGCCACCTCGTCGGCGTCGATGCGGGAGTTGGCGTTGCGGTCCTCGCCGAGCTGCATCGTGTAGGTGCCGACACCTCCCGACGCCTTCGCCTCTGCGTGCGCGGGCGCGCCGTCTGTCGTCCATCCGACGTTCGGCGCGAACTTGCAGTCGAGCGTGACCAGGCCGTCCTTGCTGGCGGCCTCGGGGACGTCCTCGTCGACCTGGATCACGACCTGCTTGCCCGCGGGGATCGAGACGCCGTTCGCCACCAGCGCGTCCCAGCCGCTGCCCTGGCCGAGCGCGTGCGGGGCGAGGTGCTCGTTGCAGAGCGCCTTGATGTTGTTGATCCGGCGATCCGTGTTGTTCACGAGCTTCAGCGTGATCCTCGCGGTGGCCGGCAGCCGGTAGCTGTCGCGGTCGAGGGTCGCGGTCGCCGTGAGCTGCTCCGAGTAGGCCCGCTCGCCCCGCACCGCCACCTTGGTCATCGCGTTCGCCTTGACGGTGACGTCGGCGTCGGTGGGCTTGGCGAAATGCACGACCCAGCCGTCGTCCAGGTAGTTCCGGTCGTAGAACTTCAGGCGGTAGACGCCGGGGGCGAGACCGGTGACGGCGAAGTTTCCGTCCGCGTCGCTGGTCGCCTCGTGCCAGGAGTTGTCCACGGCACCGGCGAGACCGATCCTCTGGCCGGGGAACGCCTCGCCCGGGTCCTGCGAGCCGTTGCGGTTCTTGTCGGCGTACACGACCCCGCTCACGCCGGTCTGCGGCCCGGTCTGCGCCTGCCCGGTCTGCGCCTGCCCGGTGCTCGCGGGCGGCTCCTGGGCCGGAGGGGGCGGCGGCGGCGTTTCGCTGCTCGGCGTCGGCGGCGGCGGTGTCGTCGTCGAGGTTGTCTCGGTCGGGGCGGGCGGTGTGCTCGTCGGGTCGTCCTGTGCGAACGCGGCAATGGACGCTGAGCCGAACGTCAGCGCCATCGCGGTGGTCAAAGCGCCGAACTTGAGCAGCGCGCGGCCGATCGACCTCTCGGACAACGATTCCCCCCAATGCCCCCGTGACAAAAAACTGTCTGCCGACGTCAGAGCCCCCGCACGCATCTGCAAGACGCCCGAAAAGTACCGCACGCACAGTGGTCGCGGAAGCGTCAAGAGGTCACGAAAATGCGTTCAAGATTTTTGGGCGACCAGGGCAACCGGCGGGCTTCGAAAAGCGTGAGCACAGCGCGGACAGCTGTGCCTGGGGCATGCTGAGGGCGTGACACCGGAGGACCTCGCGCACCTGCGCCGGGCACGCGACCTGATGGACCGCGAGTACGCCGCGCCGCTGGACGTGCCCGCGATGGCCCGTGCCGCCCTGATGTCACCCTCGCACTTCGCCCGCCAGTTCCGCGCGGCCTACGGCGAGACCCCGTACGGCTACCTGATGACCCGGCGGATCGAGCGCGCGAAAGCGTTGCTGCGGCTGGGAACGCTGTCCGTGACCGAGGTCTGCGTGGAGGTCGGCTGCACGTCGCTCGGCTCGTTCTCCGCCCGCTTCACCGAACTGGTCGGCGAGACGCCTTCCGCGTACCGGGCGCGTTCCCACGACGAGCTGGCCGCCGTGCCGGGATGTCATCTCAAGGGCCTGACGCGACCGAGCAGGTTTCGAGAAGCGTCGCGCTCCCGCCGTCCCTAGGGTCTCGTGGCATGAAGCTCTCGCACACGTTCCTCTTCGTCCACGACCAGGACGCGGCGCTGAAGTTCTACCGCGACGTCGTCGGCCTCGAAGTCCGCACCGACGAGTCGGTCGAGGACTACCGCTGGCTCACCGTCGGTCCCGCAGGCCAGCCGGACATCGAGATCGGCCTGTCCGCCGTCGGCCCGCCCGTGCCGCCGACCGACTACGAGACGCTGCACGCGTTGCTGGCCAAGGGATCCCTGCACGGGATCATCTTCGAGATCGACGACGTCGACGCGAAGTTCGAGCAGGTGCGCGCGGCCGGCGCCGAGGTGCTGCAGGAGCCGATCGACCAGTTCTACGGCGTCCGCGACTGCGCGTTCCGCGACCCGTCGGGCAACATGATCCGCTTCTCGTCGCCGCGGACCGCTGAGCGGTAAACCAGTTCCGCTTTCGGCGTTCGCGTGCTTGAGTGAAGACCTCTGAACGACTCTTGAGACAGGTAGATGCCATGGGCAGCCCCGGACACACCGGGCGCCTCCGCAGTGCCCGGTGACACGTTCCCTTTCGCGTCTCACCAGGAAGTTCCTACCTTGACTTGGTACACCTCTTTCTTCACCGATCTCGCCAACTCCTTCTGGCGCGGTGCGGTCCAGCCTTCGCAGACCATCGCCGAGATCGACTTCGTGGCCGGCCTGGGCGCCGGTCCACGTGTCCTCGACGCACCGTGCGGCAGCGGCAGGCACAGCATCGAACTGGCCCGCCGCGGCTACTCGGTCGTGGGCCTGGACATCTCGGCCGAGGCCATCGCCTTCGCCCGTGCCGCGGAACCGTCGCTGGACTGGCGGCTGGGAGATCTCTCCTCGCTGGCGTCCCAGGGCATCTCCGCCGATCTGGCGCTGTGCCTGGGAAACAGCTTCGGCTATCTGGACCACGCGGGCTCGGTGCGGCTGCTGGCCGACTTCGCCGCGGCCGCACCGGTCCTCGTGATCGACTACAGCTGCGCGGCGGAGTCACTGCTGCCGTCGCTGCCGGGTTCGATCGAGATGTCCGCGGGCGGGGTCGACATGGTCGCCCGCAACACCTACGACGTGGCTTCGGGACGCCTGCTGATCGACTTCACCTTCACCGACGGTGAGCGAACCCAGCAGTCGGCCTGCGTGCAGCACGTCTACACCGCTGGTGAGCTGACCCGGATGCTTCAGGCCGCCGGGTTCTCGTCGGTCGAGCTGTACGGCGACACCGACGGCGGTGCGTTCGAGGTCGGCAGCCACCGGTTGCTGGCCGTGGCGCGCCGCTGATCAAGCACCGAGGGGGCGGTGCGCCGCCCCCTCGGTGAGCCTCAGCCCAGGTTGTTGGTGTCGAACGTGTTGCAGCGCGCCGGATCGCCGGTCTGCAGCCCCGTCGTGAACCACTTCTGCCGCTGCGCGGAGCTGCCGTGGCTGAACTTGGTCGTGTCGACGCTCCCGCCACCGAGCTCGCGCTGGATGAAGTCGTCACCGATGCGCGAGGCCGCGTCCAGGGCGGCGTTGATGTCCTCCTGGGTGATGTTCGAGATGAGGGGCTGACCGTTGGAGGACGGGACCGTCGTCGCGTGGTTGCCCCAGGCGCCCGCGTAGCAGTCGGCCTGCAGCTCCAGCCGCACCGAGTCGGACGTGGGGCCGGTGCGGGAGCTGACGCGGTCGGAGGTGCCCAGCTGGTTCTGGATGTGGTGGCCGTACTCGTGGGCCAGCACGTAAGCCTCGACGAACGGGCCGCCCTGCGCGCCGAACTTGGTGCGCAGCTCGTTGAAGAAGTCCAGGTCGATGTACACCTGGGAGTCGGCTGGGCAGTAGAACGGGCCGACCGCCGAGGTGGCGTTGCCGCAGCGGGTGTTCACGCTGTCGCGGAAGAAGTTGGTCCTGGTGACCTGGTAGGTCTTGCCCGACCGGGAGAACTGGTCGGTCCAGAAGGCCTGGATCGAGTTGATCGTGGCCACGATCCGGCAGTCGCTGTCCTTGTTCGCGTCGGCGCCGGTCTTGCACTTCTCGGCCAGCTGACCCGACTCGACCTGCGAGTTCGGACTCAGACCACCGCTTTCCAGGCCGCCCGTCGGCAGCTGGATGCCGGTGAACTGCTGGATGAGGAAGTAGACGATGAGGCCGACCACGCCGAGGCCACCGCCGACGCCGGCGACTCGGCCGCCCACGCCGCGCTGGTCCGAGACCTGAGAGAGATCGAGTTCCGCGCCTTCGTTGAACTGCACCGCAATCCTCCTGCCAAGGACCCCATGGGTGCCGCAAACGATAAAGCACGAAACATGCCTTGGTGCGGAGCCCGACGTCGGGGCACCGCACCAAGGCTTTCCCATTTGGTTAGTGACGACTACGGCCCACGAAGGTTGGCGTGGCGCTCAGCCGGTGACGCCATGAGACGTCAGCGATGCCGAGCTCAACAGCGTCGAAGTGCACCGAGCGACGCCGATGGCGCCTGGGCACCCGAAACCTCGTGTCCGTCGCTACACAGTCGCGACCGGACCGGTCACGTCCGATCCACTCGCGGGGATGCGACAGACCGCGTTTCGCCACAGCTAGGAGATACCTGCACAGCACCACCTACCCCTTCTGGGCGTGGCCTCCGGGTGGTCTAGTTCATTCACCTACCGGTTGCCAGCTCGTTATCGAGCATGCGCTTGATCGCCACATTTCTCAACACCTCACGCGAAACCTGAATTGGTGAAGTCGGACGGGTGACCAGCGGAGATCGACTGTGCAGACAGCAATCGCCCGGCGAGAAGGTTCTCGCCGGGCGATTGTGAGAATTCGTCAGAAAACTACCTGAAAATGATCAGGCCTTGCTCGCGCGACGTGCGCCGCGACGGGCCATCACGCCCGCGGTCATCAGGCCCAGGCCCACCAGGAGGAACTCCAGCGGGTCCGCACCGGTCCTGGACAGGTTCGGGATCGGGGACGCCTGCTGCGACGCCTTGTTGCCGGTCGTCGGCACGCCGGAGCCCGAGTCGCCGTTGCCGGTGTTGCCGCCACCGGAGTTGTTGTTGTCGCCGTTGTTGCCACCGCCGGGGGTGCCACCGTTGTCAGGCGGCGTCTGGCCGGGAGGGGTCTGTCCGGGCGGGGTCTGGCCGGGAGGCGTCTGGCCGGGGGGCTCCTCGCCAGGAGGCTCCTCACCGGGAGGCTGCTCGGTCTTGCCGCAGTCACCGCTCGCGGTGCCGAGCACGGCCGCGCTGGTGCCGCAGACCGTCACCGGGGCCTCGACGGTGCCGTTGGGCGCTTCCGGCTTGGTCTCGCCGCAACTGCCCGAGCCGCCGCCGGCGACGCCGACCGAGTTGCCGCACACCGTGACCGGCGCGGAGACGAGCGCCTTGTCGGCCTGGAGACGGGCGGCGGGCTCCTCGTCGCAGGTGGCGTCGCTGTTGCCCAGCACGTTGATCGCGTTGCCGCAGACCTTGACCGGGACGCTGACCAGGTTGCCGACGCGGATCTCGTCGTCGACGTTGAGCGGTACTGGCACGGCCTGGGCGAACCCGGCGGTCCCGACCATGATGCCGCCGGCCAGGAGGGCCGCGGACATGGTCCTGTTGAGGTTCTTGCGCATGACTGTTCTCCCTGGAGTGGAATGACGGATCCCTGTGCACGGCTGGTGCGGCCTCGGGATCAGTCGGGGGAGAACGTCGGTGCCTCCGCGCGCACGATGCGCGGCACGTCTTGCTGCTCTGTGCTGATGAGAGACGTCGTGGTGGTGGGCGGGCGCATCGCGTACGTCAGCGTGCCCGCCGGAATCTGGCTGGTCGTGCTCGACCCGGCGCCGCTCTGCGGGAGTGTGCCGCTGATCGGCGGCTCCACCCGCGGTTGCTGCTGCCGCGGAACGGGAGCCGGCTCGGTCGGACGCGTCGACAACGGCGGCGGCGTCACATGGTGTTGCTGCTGAGGTGCCTCAGCGTGGACGACCGGTGCTTCGACAGGTTTCTGCGATGCCATGGGCTCCGGCGCGGGCGTCTCGGTGCGCGGGTCCGGCTTGGGCGGGACGGGCGCTTCCGGCTGGTGCGGGGCGAGCCCGGTCTCGACCTTCAGGCCGACATCGGCAACGGGGAGCTTCACCTCGACCCGGAGCTGGTCGATCTCGACCTTGACGTCGGCGTTCGCCTGACCTGAGCTGCCCAGCAACCAGGCACCGGTCACCAGACCGGCGAGCAGCAGGAGCCGACGCAACCAGGACATCGGCCCTCACCCTAGATCAAATGGAGCAACCTGACACACGGAAAAGGCCATCTCGACGACTTTCGTCGCCGAGATGGCCTTCAGCCGCGTTCTGCGGTTACGGCAGCAGCGTGATGCGGTCGAGCTTTGGCGCGCTCTGGTTCGGGTGCGTCTTGAGGTACGCGGCGAACCCGTCGAGGTCGATCGGACCACCGGCGAGGTCCGTGCCCTTGGTGAACTCGCTGAAGTCGTCAC
>JAVXWK010000287.1:0-4291 GCA_032230575.1 Pseudonocardiales bacterium
CCGCACACGAAGCAGCATGGCGGCGGCCACCGACACGCCGCATTCGGCTCACGGTCACTGCGACATGCCGCGGCGTACAGGGCACGCGAACAGCGGTGATGAGACGCAGGTTCGCACCGCGCGGATCACATGCATGACAAGCAAGTCAGGACGTGGAGCAGCTTCTTGTGAATCAGGCGGATCCTCGCCAGCCGGAAGAAAGCAGTGGCCTGCGAGGTTGCGCGTGGCATGACCACACTTGCAGACCGGGCCATCGCGGCCCTCCGCGCCGACCACGACACCATCGCCGCACTGGTGTCGAGCTTGTCCGAGGAACAGCTGGCCGGGCCCAGCGGCGCGACGAAGTGGACCGTCGCTCAGGTTCTGTCGCACCTCGGCAGCGGCGCCGAGATCGCGCGCAAGCCGATCGCCACCGCCGCGGGCCAGGAGGTCGAGGCGGAGGACAACCAGTCCATCTGGGCCCGCTGGGACGCCTCGTCCCCGGCCGAGCAGGCGGCCGGGTTCATCACACATGACGCGGCGTACCTCGACACTGTCGAGGCGCTCAGCGTCGGGCAGCACGACAGCCTGATGATTGACCTGGGCTTCCTGCCGCAGCCCGTACCGCTGGTTGTCGCGCTCGGCATGCGGCTCAACGAGGTCGCCAACCACGCTTGGGACGTGGGCGTCGGAGTCGACCCGTCGGCGACCGTGGACACGGATTCGGCCGAGCTGCTCGTCGAGCTCTTCCGTGGACCGCTGGCCTTCCTGCTGGGCTTCTCCGCCCACGCCGACCAGATCGAGCCGCACGTCCGCCTGGCGATCCCAGGCGGCGCCATCGAGATCACCGACACGGTCACCGTGACCGGCGAGAGCGATGACCCCACTGCCACCTTCGAGGGCCCATCGGAGGCCGTGGTACGGCTGCTGAGTGGCCGGCTCAGCGCCGAGCACGCCGCGGGCGTGAGTGTGACCGGCAACGTCACGCTGGACGAGCTGCGCAAGGTCTTCCCCGGCTACTGATATGGAGCCGCTTCGCGTCAAGAGGGCAGGGTGAGGCGCCGCCCCTGGAATGAGGCGGCGCCTCGTTTCTCGTCGACGCGGAGGACGCCTTGGTGAGCGTGTCTTCGACGCGTGGTCAGACTGATATACGCGGGTTGATTACCGCATGACGGGCGTTCGGCGGGAGCGATGTCGCTTGTCTAGGAACGAGCGTCGCTAGCGAGGCTCGAGGCCCCGCGAGCGGCTCATAGTAGCCACGCGGGTTCGCTCCGCACGCTGCGCACCGAGTTGTCCTCTTGGGTCGGTCGACGAGGCATGGGGGATGTTTTCGCCGGTCAGTCGTCGATCACCGCCAGGGACCAGCACCAGCCGGCCAGCTCTCGGGCGATGGCGGTGTTGGCGAGCACGGGGCGTTTGTTCCGGCGGTCGAAGCTGGCCCAGCGCGCATGGAGCCGCCGATTGCCTAGGTCACCGCGCGCTCGGGCGGCGGCTGGAGCCAGCTCCCACCGGTCACGCATGGTCTTGCCGGCGGTGTAGCGGGTCCGGTGGTGCCAGGCGGCCTCGACCAACAGTCGCCGGGCGTGAGTGTTACCGGCTTTGGTGATCGGGCCCTGCACCCGGGAGCCGCCCGAGGATTCCTCCGAGGGCACCAACCCGACGAAGGAGCCAATGCTCTGGCCGGTAAACCGGTGCCAGTCACCCAGCTCCACCGCCAGCGCGAAACCGGTCAACGTGGCGATCCCCCGCAGACAGCCCAGCCGGCGCACCAAGGGGGCGAACTGGCTGTCGGCGGCCATCGACTCGATCTCGGCGGCCAACCGGTCCCGCCGCGCGGTGGTGGACAGCACCGCGTCGTAGGTCTCGTCGAAAGTGACCCGGCTGGCGCGGCCTTCGAATCGTTGCGCCCGCAGCCAGGCATCATGCTTCCCGGTCCACGCGGTGCCGCCGTAGTAGACGATGCCGTGCCGCAGCAGCAGCTTGCTCAGCCGATGCCTCGCACCCATGAGGTCCTTGCGGACATCCTCGCGGCAACGCACCAAGTCCCGCGCTGTCTCCTGCTCCAAGGACGGCACCGCCACCGCGGTGACCTCGTCGAGCCGCAACAGCCTGGCCAAATGCAGCGCGTCACGTGAATCGGTCTTGATCCGATCGCCCGACGGACGCAGCAATCGCGACGGTGCCGCGACCTCACACCTGATCCCCGCCGCGTTCAACGCCCGGTAGAGACCGAAACCGGTCGGGCCGGCCTCGTAGGTCACCGCGACAGGTCCCGGCAACTGGCGAAGCCACTCGCGGATGTGGTCATGGGATGGAATCAACGTGGTCTGGAACAGCTCGCCCGTGACGCCATCGATCGCTGCTGCCGCGACCGACCTCGCGTGCACGTCGAGCCCAACACTCGTACGCTCAGTGAACACCGGGGCCTCCCACAACTGTTGGATAGGCCGAGCAGGCGGCCCCTGCTCGGTAACCCACGAACATGTGTGAGTGAGGCCCCGGCCCGCAACCACCGTCATGGCACGGCGGTCACTCCATACCGTCTAGGCCGCGAGGCATCTGAGGCCCGCGCCGGACCTGGGACTGCTCCAAATCTGCGATGCGTCGACCCACACCACTCGGTTGAGCGGACATCCGTCGCGGACGACAGGCGGAAAGACGTGTCCATCGCGGCGGAATGTGGGGCCCAACGAAAGGCGCATGCCACTCTTCATCACGAAACTCAACACCGTCAGGCACATCCTCACGCTGCGGCCGGACACCTGATGCGTGCCTGCTTTCCGATCCACCGAGCCGCTGTGAGGAGCTGGACAACCTCGTTGTGGTCGGGATCCGCGGGAATGTCCTCCCCGACGTTCGAGCCGACTTTCGAGTTCCATCCGCTGGGGTCTGGTGGTGACACGCTCGGCCCGTCACGACGGTCCGCCGAGTCGGTGACGCACCACCCTGCGGCGCAGGGTCGGTGAGGCCACCACCTCGTAACCAGCGTCGAGGAAGACTTGCAGCAGCCCGACCGACGCCTCGTCCCAGATCACGGTCTTCCCGGGCGGCGGCTCGGTGGGATAGCCCTCCAAGACGCGGGTGCCGACCTGCGTTCCGTACTCGACGGTAGCGGCGGCCAGCTCGTACATCAGCCCCTGCCGGCGGTAGCCCTTGCGCACGACGAAGCAGGTGACCGACGAGACGCCCTCGAGCTCAGGGCCCATCCGCATCCACGCCTGCTTCCGGCTCCACACCCGGGGGTAGTTGTCCCGCGGCTCGACCGCGACCCAGCCGGCCGGCTCGCCGTCGAGGTACCCGATCAGGCCGGACGTGGGACCGTCGGTGCCGCAACCGGTCTGCTCCAGCAGGGCGGCGTCTCGCTGCTCCTGGGTGGTGTCGCGCCAGATCCAGCCCGGGGTCTTCAGCACCTGGCAGCGGCACGTGCGGGCGCCACCGGTGTCGAACACCGCCTCGACGTCCTCGATCGTTGCGTGGTTGGCCGGTCGCCAGGTGAACTCGGGCACACCGCAGCCTAACTAGAGCGAGGCGGGTGCAGGCATCACGCCAGAACGGAGGTCGAAGGGTCACGGCGGCCATCGCGGTGGAGGGTCGCGGGTAAGCGCCTGTACCAATCTCAAGCGGCGAAGCAGGATTTCCCTGATCAGTTTCGCCTCGGTCTGGAGCCCGCGGCGATCGATGTCGACCTCGGGCTCGTCTCTACGGTGGCAGGGTCGGTGATTCACCGGTGACGCTCTTGCCGGTGCCGCTGTGACGCTGGGACGCTGTAGTCCCCGTCCGCGCCGGAGGCACTCATTGGGCAAGTTGATCTACGCCGCCAACGTCTCGCTCGACGGCTACCTCGAGGACGAGACCGGCTCCTTCGACTGGTCGGTGCCTGACGACGAGGTGCACGCGTTCTGGAACGAGCACGAACGGCTCATCGGTACGTCGCTCTACGGCCGCCGCATGTACGAGACGATGCGCATCTGGGAGAGCGACGACTGGCTGACGACCGCACCGGCCGTCGTCCGCGAATACGCGGGGATCTGGCGCGACGCCGACAAGGTTGTGTACTCCACGACGCTCGGAGCGGTGTCGACGGCGCGGACGCGAATCGAGAGGCAGTTCGAGCCCGACGCGGTACGAGGACTCAAGGAGGCGTCCAGCTCGGACCTGAGCATTGGCGGCGCGGCCATCGGGGCTGAGGCCTTCCGGTACGGGCTGGTCGACGAGTGCGTGCTGCTCCTGTACCCGGTGCTCGTGGGCGGCGGCAAGCCGGCGCTGCCCCGAGGCGTTCGACTCGATCTCGGACTGCTGGACCATCGACGGT
>JAVXWK010000458.1:0-2865 GCA_032230575.1 Pseudonocardiales bacterium
ACGCGCTCCTTCTCCGGGTCGGAGAAGGCAGCGCCGTCGCCGGCCGGATCCCATGCGGGGTGCGCCCCTGCGGGCAAGAAGGTCGGCGCGCCGTTCCAGGCGCTGCCCGAGACGGTCGCCCCGTCGAAGTCGAGGTAGATGGTGCGGTTGGATCCCGGCGCGCTGTGCAGCAGGAACGTCTGGTTCAGCGGGAACGGCGCCAATTCGGCGGTCACGGCGCCGCCGGAGCCGCGGCTCGGCGGGTCGACGTAGTAGAGGTGGTCGCGCGCGCCGACGTGCAAGGAGTCGTCCTCCATCAGCTTGACCAGCCGGGAGCGGGACATCTGGTTCGCCGCGGCGATCTCGTCGAGGCGATCAGAACCACTTGCAGTGGCGGAGCCGGGCACCGTGACGAGCGTGGTGGCGAGGGCTGTGAGCAGCAGGGTTGTAGCACCGAGGAGGGATCGAAGTCGCATGTTGGGAACGTACGCTCGGTTTTACGTTAGAGCGCTTGATCCGAGAGACATTTCGGTTCTGGTCTAGCCCATATGTAGTGGGTCAGGGCCGCCCGAACTTCAGCGTGTAGGTGCCGGCGCCGCTCGCGGCGACCACGATCCAGCGGTAGCTGCCGGCCGCAGCGTTGGTGACCGTGACGTTCTCGGTGGACGTCGAGCCCTGGCCGGACGCGACCCCTACCCACGACCTGCCGTCGAACCTTTCGAGGAAGAGGTCGAAGTTGGTGCCGGCGGGCCCGGTCAGGCACCCGGTCAGCCTGCCGACCGCGGCCAGCGTGAACGACGTCGCAACGGTCGCGTTGCGCGAGTCGACGGTTCCGGTGACCGTCTCGTCGCAGTCACTGTTCGGCGGCGGAGGCGGCGGCGTGGTGACGGTGAGGTTGGCGGCAGCGGACGTGTCCGATCCTGCCGTGTTGGTGAACACGGCGCGGTAGTCGTAGCCGTTCATGCCCGCAGTCACGCCGGTCAGCGTCAGTGTGGTGCTCGTGGCTCCGGCCAGGTTGCCGAACCCGGACCCGGAGTCGACCTGCCACTGGACCGTCGGTGTGGGTGTGCCCGTCGCCGCCGAGGTGAAGGTGGCGTTCGCGCCGGCGGCTGCGGTCTGGTTGGTCGGGTCGAGCGTCACGTTCGGCGCGACCGCAGGCGGAGGAGGAGGCGGCGAGCCACCGTCGAGCGGCGAGTAGAGCAGCAGGTTGGGCGAGCCGGTCCCAGCTCCCGTGACCTTGCCCGGGGTCGCGGTGCTGGTGATCGCCGAGGTCACTGCCGCCGGCGACGCCGTCGGGTTCGTCTGCAGGTAAAGGGCGGCAACGCCCGCGACGTGCGGTGAGGCCATGGACGTTCCATCGAGAGTTGCGGTCGCGGAGTTCGAGGTGAACCACGCCGACAGGATGCCGCTGCCGGGTGCGAACACGTCGAGACACGTTCCCCAGTTCGAGAAGGACGAGCGCGCATCGGTGCTCGTGGTCGAGCCGGTCGTGATCGCTGAGGGGGCGCGGGCCGGCGACGAGTTGCAGGCGTTCGCGTTCTCGTTGCCTGCCGCGACCGCGAGCGTGATCCCGGCGTTCGTCATCCGAAGGACCGCGGCGTCAAGCGCCGCGGACGCTCCGCCGCCGAGACTCATGTTGGCGACCGACGGTCCGCCGTCGGCGGCATCGTGACCGATCGCCCAGTCAATGCCCGCGATCACGGTGGAGTCGGTGCCGTCGCCGTTGCAGTCGAGCACCCGGACGGGGATCAGCCTGACCTGCTTCGCAACGCCGTACGTCGTGCCACCGACGGTGCCAGCGACGTGGGTTCCGTGGCCGTTGCAGTCGGTGGTGGTGGCGCCGTCGCGTCCATCGGTGATGGCCGTGAAGCCGGGGGCGGTGCGACCGGTGAACTGCGAGTGCGTGCTGAGGATGCCGGTGTCGATGATGTAGGCGTCGACGCCCAGCCCGGTGGGCGTGTAGGTGTACTGCGCATTGAGGGGGAGGTTGCGCTGGTCGATCCGGTCCAGGCCCCACGGCGGGTTGTTCTGCGTGGTGTCGACGGACACCACCTGGTCCTGCTCGACGAAGGCCACGGCCGGGTCCTGTCGCACCTGACGCAGCTCGGATGCCGAGAGCTCGGCCGCGTAACCGCGGACC
Source organism: Pseudonocardiales bacterium (assembly GCA_032230575.1). Lineage (GTDB taxonomy): Bacteria > Actinomycetota > Actinomycetes > Mycobacteriales > Pseudonocardiaceae > Lentzea. Next base: position 2,120 of record JAVXWK010000458.1, read on the forward strand.
TGGTGGAACTCGCGGGTCACCTGCGCGCCGGCGTCGCGGGCGCGATCGGCGGCGGCATCGGTCGAGGCCGCGTCCTTCAGGACGACGATGTAGCTGCCAGCGATGGCGGATGCGCCGTCGGACGTCGTGAGCGGCGCGAGGGCCGGATCGCGAGGTGCCGAGGCGCCGGCGGTCGGCGCCGAGAGCACCGCCATGACGACGGAAAGCACCGCGGTGCCAGTCCAGACAGAGCGCTTCACGGATCTCTCCTGCATGGGATCTACCAGCCCCGAGCGGAGACCTCCCCAGTCCCACTGGCTGTCTGGACTGTAACCGGCGGTGACCGATCACGACCGCGGAAAGGTCCAACCTTGACTTTGGGGTCTGGGGAGACTCAGCGGTCCAGCGCGCTGAAGTGCTGGTAGTCCTTGAGCGAGGTCCAGTCGCCGCCCCAGGACCACCCGATCCGGGCGAACTCCCGCACCGCCAGGTCGCCGTCGTAGACCATCCCTGGCCGGCGCCGGGACCGGTCGAGGTAGCTGCCGGCCAGCTCCGGCAGCACCAGGTCGTCGCGGACGTAAGGGTTCACGAACGGGTTGAGGTCGATCGCGAGCCCGTAGGCGTGCGCCGACCACTGCTTCTGGCCGATCGACGGGCGGCAGACGAACCCGACCGTGTCGTTCCGCGGCTACGACGGCGCGGCCCACACCGGCGAGATCGTGGTCGCCGCGGGGGAGGCCGAGGGGGTGGTGTCGGTGTTCCGGGCC
>JAVXWK010000468.1:0-6855 GCA_032230575.1 Pseudonocardiales bacterium
GATCACACCGCTCGCCACGACCACCAGACCGCCGAGCAGACAGAGCGCGCCCAACACCCATTAGTAGCGGTAGTGGGCGAGCGCGAGCCGCCACATCGTGGCCGTCTTGCCGACGGCGGGATCCGACGAGGCGGAATCGGCGTAGTCCTTGGTCACGCACTCGGTCAAGCCGTCGGCGCGCCAACCTGTGATCCATCGCCAGATCCCCCTCCCGATCAACACGGCCGCTACGACGAGGACCCACAGGTATTCCTTCCCCAGGCCGAACATCTGGCCGGCCGCTGTGGCGGCGGCGATCAACGAACCCGCGCCGAGCCACCACATCGCAGACGTCTGCCGTGCCAGGGCAGCGGCGAGGGGCAGCAGCAACACGATGAAGGCGATCGTGATCACGCCCCACAGCAGCGAGCCCGTCCAGTAACTGGTGCTCAAGACGATCTCCGCCTGCACCTGGTCGCAGCCGCATCCTTCGGCTGCCTGGACACCGGACGCCTTCACCACGGGCTTGCCGAGCAGATCGGCGATCCGGAATGCCAAACCACTGCTGAAGGCGGTGGCGAGCTGGGCGGCGAATCCGGCGATGGTGAGCCCCGCGAAGCCCTGCCACATCGGACGGAACGGCTTGTCCACGGCCATGAGCGAGACTCCTGGCGCAGTCCACCTCAGGACAAGGCAAACGACCAGGAGCGCCAGCAGCAGGAGCATCATCAAGCCCGCCAGCACGTTGGTCATGGTTTCGAACCCGACCAGCGGGGAGTACTTCTGCTGCGCCCCCTTCGTCCACAACAGACTGATCGTGAGGCCCGCACTCACGATCAGGTAGACCAGCGACGCCCATTTGAACACCTGGATCGGTTGCGGCAGGCGGCGTGCGGCGTCGACCTCGGGCGCGCTGAGCAAGATCCTCAGGGCGAACAGGAGCAGCACGCCGCCCAACCCGATCAGGCACCAGGAGACCACCGTCCCCAACCTCCCCGCCTCGACGGTGAAGTCGGTGCGCAAGGTGCCGGCGAGCAGGATCCCGGCGACCGCGCAGGCGGCGGAGACGTGCACGTTCCGCAGCGCGGGCGCTTTCGGTGAGGTGTACCAGAAGCTCTGGTCGCCGAAGTCACCGGTTTCGGTGTCCCACTGCTTGAGCTCACCGGGCGGGTCGTGCAGGAACGTGTGCCGCCCGAACCACCACAGCAAAGTGATCACCGCGGCCAGCGGCGCCAGCCCGAGCAGCAGGCGTGCACCGAGTGGCCAGTCCGCCAGGAACGAGAGCCATTCGTTGTCCTGCAAGCAGACCTGCCTGCTGGAGCACTGGTGAACGACGACGTCCCAAGCCGTGTAGATCACGTTCGTGACCAGCGTGAGCGTGAGCACCAGGCCGACGAGCCGCAATACGACGTCCGCGACCTTGCCGGCCCTGGACATCTTCGTGCCGGACGGCAGCAACAGCATGTAGCGCGACAGGTTGAGCAACGCGAACGGGATGAGCACGAGCCACAGAGCCCGGCTGGGGGAGCCCGAAGTGAACCGGCCCCAGTGGAACGCCTCCACTAGCCACGATCGCTTGGTGACCGTGTCCGTCGCTTGTGTGGAGCCGCGGTAGAACTGCGCCACGTCGTCGCCGGCCACCTGATCGCCGGCCGGCTGCATCAGCACGTACTCCGGTGGTGTGCCCGACACACCGTGCACACGGATCTCGAAATCGTCCATTCGGATCACCTGCCGAACACGCTGAGCTGATGTTCATAGTCATCAGAACCACCAGCTCCGCTGTTACCAGCCGTCACCAATCCGTGATGCGACGCCGAGCCAGTGTGGCGTTGATCGGTGGAACACATACGCGGGTTCGGGAGTTGGGGATGGCATGACTCAACTCGTGGACCGCACGATCACCGTCCTGCGCGCCGAGCACGACATGCTCGCCGGTCTCGTCCGCACCTTCACCGACCAACAGCTGGCCTCCACCAGCGGCGCGGCGGAGTGGACCGTCGCCCAGGTTCTGTCCCATCTCGGCAGCGGCGCGGAGATCGGCCGCGCGCCGATTGCCCGGGCCGCCGGAGAAACCGTGGAGGCCGAGGACAACCAGACGATCTGGGCTCGCTGGGACGGGTCCACGCCGCAGGCGCAGGCCGAGGGTTTCCTGGAGCACAACGGTCGCTGGCTCGACATGGTCGAAGCGCTCACGCCCGAGCAGCGCTCATCGCTCACCGTCGACCTCGGCTTCCTGCCGGAGCCAGTCCCGCTGCTGGTCGCCCTGGGCATGCGGCTCAACGAGGTGGCCAACCACTCGTGGGACGTGCGCGCGGCCTTCGACCCACACGCCGGAGTGAACGCCGACTCGGCCGCGGTGCTCGTCGACCTCCTGACCGGGCCCATGGGCTTCCTGCTCAGCTTCCTCGCGAAGCCGGCCGAACTCGCGGCCCCCGTGTCCGTCGCGATCCCGGGCGCCGGTCTGGTGATCGACGACGCGGTCACCGTGGTGGATCACCTCGAGTCACCTTCCGCGACGTTCAACGGGCCGCAGGAAGCGTTCGTCCGCCTGATCAGCGGCCGTCTCAAAGCACCGTACGACAACGGCGTCACCGTCGAGGGCAGCGTCACGCTCGACGACCTGCGTCGCGTGTTCCCCGGCTTCTGACGGAGGGCGCGACCGCCGGGTCGCGCAGTGTCGATCCATGCGCACGCCTCGCCGCCCTTACCAACCACCCGAAGAACGCGGTGCCCGTGTTCCTCGCCGACGTCACCGATGTCCGCGGTGCAGGCCTCGAACACCCGCAGTCCCAGTAGGCCGAGCATCGCCACCAAGGCGAAGTCGAACCGGTTGGCGGCATGAGTGGACGGGTTGCCCCTGCGAAAACGATTGGTGAACCGACTTACTCCGCTGATGTACTGATGTGCCACCGTGAGTGGGCCACGTGACGGAGGTAGGAGTTGTGGCGGGTTATGACGCGCTTGCCGAGGTGTACGAGTGGCTCATCTCCGATGCGAAGCTGGCTCCGGCCGAGTTCGCTGCGTCGTTCGATGACGTCCTCAGTCTCCTGCCGTCGAACGCTCACGTCCTCGATTGCTCGTGCGGAACCGGACAGTTAGCGGTCGGCCTCGCCGGTCTTGGCATCCAGGTCGTCGCAACTGATGCCAGCGAAGCGATGGTTCGTCGGACTGCGGAGTTGTCTGAGGAGTTCGGTGCATCTGTCCGGACAGTGCGGGCGGACTGGGAAGAGTTGCCCGAGCATTTCGATGACGACACCTTCGACATGGTGTTCTGCGTAGGCAACTCGCTGCATCATGCCGTGGGCGCGAGAGGCAGGGTTGCCGCTCTTGAGGCGATGTCACGGCTTCTGCGCCGTGGCGGGCGCTTGGTGCTCACCTCCCGCACGTGGGAACTCGTGAGGGCCAGAGGTTCCCGACTGAACATCAGTGACCGACTCGTCCGCCGGAACGGTCGCGATGCCGTCGTGGTCTACCGCTGGGAGATCGCACCGCTGTGGGAGGAGGAGCACCACATCGAGATCGCGGTCGCGCAAGTTGATGCGGCTGGGCCGGTTCTTGTCCGCTCGGAACTGCTGTCGTGCTGGCCCTACCGATACGACGAACTCGAAGCCGAGTTGCGCCGGGTCGGACTTCGGACGGAAATGAGCACGTTCAACCGTGAGGCCGAGAACTACATGGTGGTGGCGAGCAAAGTATAGAAATCGGGCTCAACTACCCGGAAAGCCAGTTTCGATCATTCGCTCATCGGCATGAGCGCGTGCGGCGAGCGGGTGGACCCGGACGCGATCACCTGCGGCACAACCAGTCGCAAGGGCTGGACTGCCGAGGATCTCGTACTCGGTCTGGGAGGTCCGCACGGCCGGGACGACCTCGTAGACCGGTTCGCCAGAAGCGGCAGTGCCTGCGATAAGGCGAACATGGCCGTCCTGCGCCGACACTGCGCCGCCGGCAATCAGCCACGTCTTGTGACTGTGCCGCAGTCCGTGGAACGTCAGTCCTGGCCGGATCGGCACGGCGCGAGCACCTTGTCGCGGACGTTCTTCGTTGCCGTTGACTGCGGGTTTGAGTACCCGTCGGATGAATGTGCTGCGCCACAACCAGGTTCCGCCTTCGGCGGTGAACACGAACTCGTTGTCAGGCTGATCAGGAACGGTGGCAGGGTGATCGTGCGGGCGGACGACGCGGTCTTGGGTGATCCGAGCCACCGCGTGTGCGCACTCTCATGCAGCAATCGCAACGCCCGACTCGCGGCATGAGCGGATGGGCCTTCGGGTCTCCACTCCGGTTCGGCATTGGCATCCTGCTGGAGGAGGAGGGACGCAACGCGGTGTCTCTTCAACTGTGGGCGAGCAGCTGTTCCATGTCTTCGACAGGAAGGACGGGGTTGCTGGCGGCGCCTTCGCGGAGCAGGGGATCGGGGTCGGTCAGGAGTTGATGGAGGCGGTCGTAGGAGAGGTTGGGGTTGCCGGCGGCGGTGCGGCGCACGCTGGCCACCGGGTCGGCCAGGAGTCTGAGCGCGAGCTCGGGCGGCAGATCGGGACGAGAGGCGATCGCCTCCCGGTCCTGGGGGCTGTCGCTGGTCGCGTGGCCGAGCAAGGCCTCGGCGGGCAGCCGGGGGTGACGAAGCAGATCCCCGCGGCTGTGACCGTGCCAGCGTTCAACCAGGTCGACCAACGTGGCTGAGGGGATGTCGGAGTGCCGTTCGCAGATCAGCAGTCGGGTGACGAAGTCCGGGTCCTCGGCCAGGCACCGGACGGCGTCTTTGGGCAAGTCGGGAGAAATGGCCAAGGTACGGCGGAACGCAGGGTTCGGGTGGTCGAGATAGGAGAGCCGTTCCTCCAAGCTGGCGTGATCGGGAAGAAGCGAAGCTGCCATGGGAAGGGGCTCGTCGTCCTCGCTGGCCGCGATCAAGCGTCGCCGCAGCCCGTCGGGCAGTTCCACCCGACGTAGCAGTTCTCGGTGGACTTCAGGGTCCTCGGTGGTGACGAGCTCTTCGAGGAGGGGTACGGGAAGACAGCGATTGCCCGCGAGCGCGGCACACAAGCCGGCGTCGTCCAGAAAGGTCCGCATCTGCTCGGGCGGGAGGCTGGGATTGCGGGCAAGCGCTTCGTGCAGGTCCGGCGATGCCAACAGGTGCGCCAGGAGCGATGGGGTCAGTTCGACCAACTCGACTGTTGCTTGCCGGTAGTGCGCCGAGTCTTTCCGGAAGATCGCGGCGAGCTCCGCTGAGACCGTCACTTCCGGTGCGTGCACGGCCGCTGCCATCAGGGCAGCTTGGCGCACTGCGCGATCGGTATCGCCCATTAGCTGGTGCAGCACTGCGGGCGGCAAGCCGTACAGGGCGGCGCAGCGGCGGACCTCCGGATCGGCGTCGCCGGCCAGCACGGCACGGACAACCTGCGGGACATGGCGGTTCTTCCCCACGGCTGCCCGCACCGATGACATCGAATCCGCCGCCAAGCGGCGGTAGACCGCGACGGGCAGGAGTGCCGCTGTGACCGGGCGGGTGCGCGGAAGGTCGACCCAGGAACCAGGCCAGGCCGCGACCTCGGCCCGCACGATCGGTTCGGAGTCCCTGCCCATGGCACACCGGATCTCCTCAGATGTGGACGGGTGGGCGGCCAGGCGGCGCCGAACCTCGGTTTCCGGATGTCCCGCCAGTGCCCGTGCCAGCGCCGGTGGGAGGTGTGCACGGCCAAGCAGCGCGCAGGACAGGGCCGGGGAACCGTGGCGCTGGTGATCGGCCAGCCGCAGCAGCATCGGCAGGGGTGCTGCCGGATTGGTGGCCAGCCCGCACAACACCGTCAGATTCGAGCTCGGCTCGCTCACACGCACCATCCTGCCGGACTCGACTCGGCCAGCGCGATCCCGTATCTACGAGGGCGTTCGGGCGGCACCGGGGTGCCGGACCAGTTCGATGTGGCGAGGTAGACGTCGAGACCCGCGAACAGTTCGTCGAGGACCGTGTTGTAGCGATCCAGCACGATCGCCCACTCGTCCTCGGTGTCCGGGTAGCGCTTGGACTCCGGCAGGCTGTGAAAACGCACCCACCGATCCCGCTCACAGCGCAGTTCATAGCCGATGGGCGGGCAGTCCGGCCAGTGTTCCTCCCATCTGCGCAGCAGCTCCTCATCAGGCACTGGGACACGCTATCCCGGCGACCATCGCTTGCTCATCACCTTTACGCACCACAGCTGGGCCATCGCGCTGCGACTGTCAGCTGCGTCGTGATGGCGCGAACTTCTGATCTTGCAGCACCTGCGAGTTGGTGGCGGGATCGCCGTGGTGACGTTCCCGCCACGGGCTCACCACTGGTGGGCGACGTCCACGACGATGCGGTCGGGCAGGGTGAACACCCGAAACGGCAGGCGTGCGCGGACACCCAGCCCGAGGTCTGTGGTGCCCTCCCAGGACCCGGCCCAGCCGACCTGCCGGAACGTCCGGTAGCCGGTCACGTCCACGACCTCGGCCGGGTTCGCCGGCTGGTACGTCGGGTCGAAGTTCTCGTCGTAGGACGGCGAGTACGCCACCACGAGCAACTTCGCCCCGCCCCGCAACGGAACAGGCTCACCCGACCCGACGTGGGTCACCTCGTCGGTGTAGCGCACGTAGTAGTCGCCGTCGGCCAGGTGGGTGTCGATCACCAGCCGGTCAAAGCACTCGTGCTGCCCGGAGCGAACGCCGGTCACGGTACCCCCGGTACCGTTGAACACGGTCTTCAAACCCGATCCCCAGTCCACCGGCGCACACGCGGCGGCACCTGCGGTCGCCGGCACTACCGTCATGGCCACCAGCACGGCAGCCACCACCAACGCGAACCTGCGCATGAAATTCCCCTCTCCCCGTGGGCTTTCTCGCCCGTCGATCACCAGA
>JAVXWK010000473.1:0-13235 GCA_032230575.1 Pseudonocardiales bacterium
CGGCCGGCCGCTCGTGTCCACCGCCTGGCTCTCCTGGTTCATCAGGCCGTGGTTCGGGTCGAGCGGGTCCGCCACCAGTCCCGGCGAGGTGACGCCGACCGGCGTGCCACCGGTCGTGCCGACGACGGTTCCCGCACCGTTGCGCCAAGTCCGCCCGCGGTCGTCGCTGTAGACGTAGCCGGTGTCGTGGTTGGTCAGCCCGCCCGAGTCGCAGAGCACACCGGTGTTGCCCTCACGCCAGGTGAAAGCGGCGTGCAACCGTCCACTCCGGTCGTAGTTCAGGCCGTGCAGGTACATGTTGCGGGTGGTCGACACGACACCGTTCGGGCCGGTGTACGAGCCCGTGGCGGACGACCAGCCGCCGAGCTTGCGCCACGTGCCGCCGGAGTACTCGGCGAGCTCGTTGACGCCGTTGCCGGAACCTCCGGTGCGGTAGCTGAACTGAAGCCTGCCCTCCGGCGTCACCAGGAACTGCGGGTAGGTCATCGAGCCGAGCTCTGCGCTCCCGAGCGTTCGCTGCACCGCACCGAAGGACTCGGCGCTCCAGCGTTGCGCGCCGATCGCGAGGCCCGGCTTGGACCGGAAGTAGAACAAGCGGGTGTTATGCGTGTCCATCGCGACGTGGATCGTGTTGTCCTGCGGGGAAATTCCCAGCGAGATCACGTTGTGCGAGTCGTCGACGCTGAGCCGGTGCGGCAGAACCACCGTCTCCCACTTGGTGCTGCCGATGCTCCGCCGCGCGATCACCGCGTTGCGGCTCGCGGTGTACCAGGTGGCGTACTGACGTCCCTGGTAGGTCACGATCGCGTCCTGCTGGAACGAGTTGTTGTTCACCAGCCCGTCGTAGGAAACGAAGTACAGCGCTGAGGCGTCGAGCACCGTGTCCCCCATGAGGCTGACCGTCGGTGCCACCGCGCGTGAGCCCACCGCCGTCCCGGACACGCCCAGCGACGCCAGGAGCACCGCGGTCGCCAGCACGACCGGCGCCGTTCTGCGTTTCATCTTCCAGTCCTCTTCGTCGAGGGGATCAGCGAACTTCCAGGCGGCCGTTGAAGGCGACGCCTGAGCCGGGCACGTACCCGTTGCAGGGAACCGACGACGTCGTGGCGGCGTCGCCACCGGCCCACTTCCACGGTCCGTACCCGACCCCGATGAAGTGCAGTCCCGACGGGTAGGCGTCGTAGCAGTCGACGGCGACCCGGAACGAGAAGTCGCCTGCGTGCGCGGGACACGTCGCCGTGCCGCCGTTCGACGCCGAGCCGGGTCCGGGTGTCGCCGTGCAGCTGCCTGGATCGGCCTGTGCCGGCACGGGTGCGGCGAGCAGAGCGGCGGTCAGCAAACTCAGAACGGTCCTCTTCACGGTTCCCCCAGTTGATCGCGGTACGGCTTGCTGACCGGCAGCGTGATGTCGAACAAAATCGAACGCAAGGGACGGCTCATTCGATAACAGCGAGACGGTTGTGAACGGCGCGGACCTCGTGGCCCCTTGTCGCTCCTCACCACCAACTGTTCACTTGTGTTCACTTCTGTCTGAACATGGAGGTTCAGCGTGCGGCGCGCGATTGTTCTTGCGACAGTCCTGTTGGTTGCGGCAGGTTCGATGACACCGATCGCCGCCGCCGTCGATCCCCCTCCCGACGTGCACACGTACCTCGAAGATCCGCGCATGGTCGAAGAGGGGCAGGAGCCGCACCACGCGTTCCTCGACCAGCAGCCGGACTTCACGCGGTCGCTCGACGGCCAGTGGCGCATCGCCATGGCGGACAAGCCTTCCGAGGTGCCCGCGCGGTTCTACGCCGACGACTACGACACGTCCGGCTGGCGCACGGTGAACGTCCCGCACACCTGGCAGACCGACGGCCTGGACCACCCGATCTTCCGCAACATCGCCACCGAGATCCAGCCGGACGACCCGCCCCGCGTTCCCCGTGACATCAACCCGACCGGCGCGTACGTCCGGGACTTCGACGTGCCCGCGAACTGGACGAAGCGCGAGACCTTCCTGCGCTTCGAGGGCGTGACCTCCGGCTATTTCGTGTGGGTCAACGGCAAGTACATCGGCTACGACCAGGGTGGCTACACCCCGGCCGAGTTCGACATCTCCCCCGCGCTGCGACCCGGCCGCAACAAGATCGCCGTGCAGGTGCACCGCTGGAGCGCCGGCGCTTACCTCGAGGACTACGACCAGTGGCGGTACTCGGGCATCTTCCGCTCGGTGTCGCTGTACTCGACGCCCGCGACGTTCATCCAGGACGTCACGCTCAAGACCGATCTGGACGCCACCTACACCGACGCCACGCTGACGGCGGACGTCGAGCTCGGCCACAACCCCCAAGGCACACAACGGATCAGTGCCAGCCTGCGTGACGCGAAGGGCAAGGAGGCCGGTTCGACGAGCGCGGAAACGTCTGGCAGCACGGCACGTCTGACATTGCCGGTGCGCAACCCGGCCAAGTGGACCGACGAGACGCCGAACCTCTACACCGTCGTGCTGACGCTCACCGCACCCGACGGCACGACACATGTCGTCAGCGACACCACCGGTTTCCGGAAGATCGAGATCAAGAACAAGACCTTGCTGGTCAACGGGAAGCGCGTGCTGTTCAAGGGTGTCAACCGCGCCGAGACCGACCCCGAGCACGGCCGGCACGTGCCCCGCAAGGCGCAGGAACGCGACGTCGCGCTGATGGAGCAGCTCAACATCAACGCCGTCCGCACCTCGCACTACCCGAGCGACCCGTACTTCTACGACCTGGCCGACCAGAACGGCATCTGGATCGACGACGAGGTCGACATCGAGACCCACAACCACGAGAACTGCGCCCGGTGGTGCGAGGCGAACCAGCCGGAGTGGCGCGACGCGTTCATGGACCGGATGATCGCCATGGTCGAGCGCGACAAGAACCACCCGAGCGTCTTCATGTGGGACACGGGCAACGAGGCGGGACTCGGCGCGCACCACTACGAGATGGCGAAGTGGGTCAAGGCCAACGACCCGTCGCGCCCGGTCTACCACCAGCCGAACAACCCCGACGGTGACGCGCCGTTCGCCGACGTGTGGGGGCCGCGCTACCCGTCGCCGGAGCGGTTCGCGGAGCAGGCGAAGAGCACGACCAAGCCGCTGATCTTCGGCGAGTACGCGCACGCGATGGGCAACAGCCTCGGCAACTTCCGCGAGTTCTGGGACATCATCCGGGCCAACCCGCAGACCCAGGGCGGCTTCATCTGGGACTGGGCCGAGCAGAACATCAAGACGAAGACGCTCCTCACGCCCGACACGTCCGGCAACAACATCGCGGCGTTGCTGTCCGGTGCGCCGAAGCTCGTCGACGGGCATCGCGGCAAGGCGTTGTCGTTGTCGGGCCTGGACGACTTCGTCGAGGTCTACCGCGACCGCGAGCTCGACATCACCGGTACGGCGCTCACGCTGGACGCGTGGGTGAAGCCCGGCAAGTGGAGCGGGCAGTTCCCGATCATCGCGAAGGGCGACCACCAGTGGACGCTCAAGATGAAGAACGAGACCACGCTCGAGTTCTTCATCCACAGCGGCACGTGGCGCGCTGTGCAGGCGACGGTGCCCGCCGACTTCTACGGCAAGTGGCACCGGGTCAGCGGCACGTACGACGGCACCGCGGTGCGGCTGTACATCGATGGAGCCGAGGTCGGCAGCCTGCCGTTCACCGGCGCGATCGACTACTCGGCGGCGGACGTGAACATCGGCCGCGACTTCGAGATGTCGTGGAACGACCCGTCGACCGTCGGCCGGCTCGCCAGCGGTGATGTCGACGACGTGCGGATCTACGACCGGGCGCTGTCGGCCGCCGAGCTGAACGCTTCGACGCCGGTCGGCGGAGCTGTGCTGGCTTTGGACTTCGACCGCGTGCAGGAGAAGGGGACGCACTTCGCGTACGGGTCGACGTTGTCCGGGGTGGACGGTCTGATCAACACCGACCGGACGCCCCAGCCCGAGACCACGCAGCTGGCGTGGGTGCACCAGCCGATCCGGTACGCCTACTCCGGTGGCGTGCTGTCGGTGACCAACGAGCGGCAGTTCACCGGCACCGACGACCTCACGCTGCGGTGGCGGGTCACCGAGGGCTCGCGGACGATCAAGAGCGGCGAGCAGCCGTTGCGGGTCGCAAGCGCTTCGACCGCGCAGATCCCACTGCCGGTGCCGGTCAACGACACCGATCGCGAACGGTTCCTGACCGTCGAAGCGGTTACGTCGGACCACGTGCTCGCGCACGACCAGTTCTCGCTGGGCGGCAGCAGGGTGCCCGGCCTGGACAAGGCGCCGCTCGACTGGGCCGTCGTCTTCACCCAGGAGGACGCCGCCAAGGTCACCGCGACCGCGGCCGGTGCCACCTACACGGTCGACAAGAAGTCCGGTGCGCTGACGTCGATCAAGTCGTGGGGCCGGGAGCTGCTCGCCGGCGGCCCGAAGCTCGACGCGTGGCGGGCGCCGATCAGCAACGAGACCTACACGTGGGGCCGCGCGGAGGGCGAGGACTGGCGCAAGGCGGGCCTCGACCGGCTGGAGACCACGGTGACCGGCGTGCGCGTGGAGAAGGACGGCTTCAAGACCACGCGGATCGTCGTGGACAGCAAGGTCGCCGCGCCCGGTGTGAACGGGGCGTGGTTCGACCAGACGATGGTCTACGCCGTGGACTCGTCCGGTGTGCTGCGGCTCGGCCATCGGGTGACGCCGCAGGGCACCATGCGGACGCTGCCCTACCTGCCGCGCATCGGCGTCCAGCTGTCCGTGCCTGACCGGTACTCCGAGTTCTCGTGGTACGGCAGGAAGGCGGAGAGCTACGTCGACCGCAAGGACGGCACGCCGATCGGGGTGCACACCTCCTCCGTGGCCGACCAGTACGTCGAGTACCACCGCCCGCAGGACCACGGCAACCACACCGACACCCGGTGGGCACTGCTCACCGACGGCCGCACGTCCGGTCTGCTGGTGTCGGGTGTTCCCGAGGTCAGCGTCACGCAGTACGACGACATCGAGCGGGCCGCGTACCCGTTCATGTTGCAGCGCAACAAGGGCTACTTCACGCTGCACGCCGACCACGCGGTGACCGGTGTCGGTGACACGCCGAACCCGGTGCGGCAGCGCAGCCAGGTACGTCCCGACAGCACCTACGAGTACACGATCACCATGCGGCCGCTGACGTCGCAGGAGGCCTGGTCGGGCAAACCGGCGGGAGCCTGACCGGACGAGGTGGCTCCGGTGCTCACCGGGGCCACCTCCTAAAACGATAATCGTTGTCATGTAGGCTGCGACCCATGGCAGCGCGGGTCGTGTTGGTAGCGGGGTTCACCCACCACGAGGTGGCCGACGAGCTCTGGCGTGCGTCACCGGAGTCGGTACTGGTCAGGCACGACCTGAGCAGCCTGGCCGACGGCGTGGTGCGGCGCTGGACCGACGGCCGCCTCACCGTGCTCGAACTGGCGCACGGCTGTGTGTCCTGCACCCTGCGCCTGGATCTCGTCCCCCTGCTCGAACGGCTGGACGGCCGCGTGATCGTGCACCTGGACCCCGTGCTCGAACCGGAGGCCGTCTGCTTCGCGCTGAGCGAGACCGAGGTGCGGGTGGAGGCGGTCGTCACGGTGATCGACAGCGCCACCTGGCTGAGCGACGCGACCGGCGCGGACACGCTGGCCGACCGGGGAATGGGTGCTGCCGAGGGAGACGAGCGGACCGTCGCGCAAGTGGTGGTCGGCCAGGCGGAGGTCGCCGACGCACTGGTGCTGATCGGTGAGGACCCGGAGCTCGCGGCCGTGCTCGACCGGCTCACTCCCCTCGCGCCACGCCAGAAGCTGGACGAGCTGGAGGTGACGGCGTTGCTCGCGGCGGTGCCGGCCGGCACCCGCCGCGGCCGGATCGACGACGGGTTCGAACCCCTGCTGCACGGGCAGCCACCGCTGGAGCCGGCGCGCGGGGCGTCCGTCGTCCACTTCACCGAACGACGCCCGTTCCACCCCGCGCGCCTGCACGAGGCGATCGACGTCCTGCTCGAGGGCGTGGTGCGGACGCGTGGCCGGGTGTGGGTCGCGAGCCAGCCCGATGTGGCGCTGTGGCTCGAGTCCGCGGGCGGCGGACTGCGGGTGGGCAACCTCGGGCCCTGGCTCGCGGCGACCGACGACTGGACGGAGGCCGGCGCGGACCGGCGTGCGGCCGCGTCGCTGATGTGGGACCCGTACTACGGCGACCGGAACCAGGAGCTCGTCGTGATCACCAGCTCGGCCGACCCCTGCCGGATCACCGAGACCCTGCGCGCCGCGCTCGTGACCGACGAGGAACTGGCGCTGATCGCCGAGCTCGACTTCGCCGACCCCTTCGCCGACTGGCACGAGGAGATGGAACTCTGATGCGCACCCCGGTGACCGTGCTGTCCGGCTTTCTCGGCTCGGGCAAGACCACCCTGCTCAACCACGTGCTCGCCAACCGCGAGGGCCGGCGGGTGGCCGTGATCGTGAACGACATGAGCGAGGTGAACATCGACGCCGCGCTGGTCGCCGGTCAGGGCACGCTCGACCGCACCACCGAGCGCCTGGTCGAGCTCACCAACGGCTGCATCTGCTGCACGTTGCGCGAGGACCTGCTGGACAGCGTCGGCGAGCTGGCGCGGTCGGGCCGGTTCGACACGATCCTCGTCGAGTCCACGGGCATCTCGGAGCCGATGCCCGTGGCGGCGACGTTCGACTGGACCTTTCCCGACGGCACGAGCCTCTCCGACCACGCGCGGCTCGACACGATGGTCACCCTCGTCGACGCGGCGGGCTTCCTGCGTGAGCTGACCGTCGGCGACCGCCTGGACGAGCGCGACCTGGCCGCCGCCGACTCCGACGAGCGCACGATCTCCGACCTGCTCGTGGACCAGGTCGAGTTCGCGGACCTGCTGGTGGTGAACAAGACCGACCTCGTGACGGCGGACGAGCTCGCGACGCTCGACGCGGTGCTGCGCCGCCTCAACCCTGCCGCGCGCCTGCTGCACACGCGGCAGGGTGTGGTCGAGCTGGCCGACGTGCTCGACACCGGCAGCTACGACCCGGTCACGGCCGCACAGGCGCCAGGCTGGGCCCGGGAACTGGCCGGCGGCCACACCCCGGAGACCGAGGAGTACGGGATCAGGTCCGTCACGTACCGCGCGTCCCGGCCGTTCCACCCCGCCCGCCTGGCCGCGGCGCTCTCCGACTGGGAAGGTGTGTTGCGCAGCAAGGGCTTCTGCCACATCGCCACCCGGCCCGAGGTGCTGGCCGTGTGGTCGCAGGCCGGCCCCAACCTCACGCTCGAACCGGGCGAGCTGCTCGACTCGCCGCACGCCCGGCAGGAGCTGGTGTTCATCGGAGTGGACCTCGACGTGACCGAACCTGCTCGCCGCCTGGATCCCGCGCTGCTCACCGACTCCGAACTCGCGGCAGGCCCCGGCCACTGGCAGAACTTCGACGATCCGTTGCCGCAGTGGGACGTCACCGAGTTGCACGAGCACGAGCACGGTCACCTCACGTCGCCGGCTTAGGTGCTCACGCCCTCGTCCGTCCGATGTAGACGTTGCGAGCCCGGTAGACCGTGTCCGCCGTCGGGCCGGGACTGCCGGACGAGCCCTCCATCTGCAGGTTGATGATCACCCACAGCGGCTTGCCCACGAAGTTCCTGGCGCTGTGCTGGGCGATCCACTTGCCGTCGAGGTAGTAGTGGATGTCGACGTCGGTGTTGTTCACCTTGGTGATCCACGCCCGGTAGGTGTGCCACGAGCCGGGAGAGGACACCGCGACGGTGTTGGTCGAGACATCGCTGGACGTCCGGAAGGTGTTGAACCAGTTCCGGTTGTCGCCCTTGAACTCCAGGACGTCGCTCTCGGGCGGCCAGCTGTTGACCCCGGTCAGCCAGAACGCGGGCCAGGTGCCGCGGGCGGACGGTGCCTGGAAGTCGCCCTTCACCTCCCAGCTGGGGAACTGGTCGTTCACCACGACGTGCTCCTTGGCGTGGATCGCGCCCGAGTGGTAGCGGATCGGCAGGTGCGGGTCGGCACCGCTGTTGCCCTCGTCCCACGAGATGCGCGTCGCCTTCACCGTCAGCACCCCGCCCGACAGTGAGACGTGGTTGTGGTCGCTGGAGCTCGCGTACATGCGGGCCGTGCCGTTGTGGTCGGAACCCCACGGGTAGCGGTAGTTCCACTCCGACTCCAACGAGCCGTAGCTGCCGAACGAGCCGGTGCCGATCACGTCCTCCCATGTCGACGCATACGCGATGTTCGCGAAGGTGGTCAAGAGGACGAGTACAGCCAGTACGATTCTCATTCTTCACACTGTGAAGCAAAAAGTTGCTGTGGCACAACGTCTTCGTCGATTCGACAGCGAGTTCGATTCGACGTGAACGATGTGAGGGTGTGTCTCGTTAGGAACGGGTGACCGCGCAACGCTGCTGAAAGGGCGCCCTGCAGTGAAAGCCGTGTTCCACGATTCCGCCCTGCGCGACCTGCCACCGCTGGACCGCGCGCTGTTCCAGTCGTTCGGCGCCGGGCCGGCCCGGATCCCGCCGTTCCACCACATCCACCACGCCGTCGCGAAACAGGCCGCACGGCACCCGGACCTCACCGCCGTGGAACACCTCGGCGAGTCGCTGACCTACGCCGAGCTGAACCGCAGGGCCGAGCTGCTGGCCGAGTTCCTGATCCGCGCCGGAGTACGTCCTGGCGAGCGCGTCGGGCTGTTCCTGACCAGATCGATCTCGATGGTCGTCGGCATTCTGGGGATCCTCAAAGCGGGTGCGGCCTACGTGCCGCAGGACGTGCGCATCGCGCCGGAAGTCCACTTGCGACACATCGTCCGCACCGCGCGCATCAACTTCGTGCTCACCACGAGCGAACACCGGCTGCCCGGCCACCTCGGCACCATCATCGCGATCGACCAGGTGCCCGACGCCGCGTCGTTCTGCCGCACCCCGGCAGAGGACACGGACATCGCGGCCGTGATCTTCACCTCCGGCACCACCGGGCGTCCCAACGGTGTGCAGGTCTCGCACGCCAACCTGTGCAACATCCTGCTGACCGCGCCCGGATGTCTCGGCGTGGCACCGGGAACCAGGGTGTCGCAGCTGCTGAACATCGCGTTCGACATGGCCATGTGGGAGATCCTCGGCACGCTGGCGCACGGCGGCACGCTCGTCATCCGAGGCAACGACATCGAGCAGACCGCGAGCGACGTGGACGTCGTCATCGCCACCCCCAGCGTGCTGGCGTCACTGGATCCCGGTGTGTGCCACGGGGTTCGCACGGTCGCGGTCGCCGGAGAGCGGTGCCCGCAGTCGCTGGCCGACCTCTGGGCACGCCAGGCCGTCTTCCACAACGCGTGCGGCCCGACCGAGGTCACCATCGTCAACACGGTGCAGCGCTACGAGCGCGGCGGCCCGCTGACCATCGGCAGGCCGGTGCCGAACACGACGGTGTACGTGCTCGACGAGGACCTCAGGCCGTGCCGGATCGGTGAGGTCGGCGAGATGTGGGCGGGCGGCGAGTGCGTGACGGCGGGCTATCTGGGTGATCCCGGGCTGACCGCCGAGCGCTACCTGCCAGATCCGTTCCTGGGCGGCGAGCACCTGATGTTCCGCACCCGCGACCTCGGCCGGTGGACGCTCGACGGCCAGCTGGAACACCACGGCCGCACCGACGACCAGGTCAAGGTGCGCGGCTTCCGGGTGGAGCTGGACGCGGTGACGTCGGCGCTGGAAGGCGCGGTGGACTGCAGCCGGGCCACGACGTTGCTGCACAACGGCAAGCTCGTCGGGTTCATCAGCCCGGCCGGCGCGGCCCCTGAGCTGGCCCGCAGAGCCGTGGCGGAGAGGTTGCCGTACTACTGCGTGCCCACGTTGATCGTTCCGGTCGACACGCTGCCGACCACCGACCGGGGCAAGGTGGACCGGCGGGCGCTGCTGTCGCGTTTGGACGGACAGAAGGAAACGGTGGCATGACCTCAGTTCAGTCCGTCCGGCTGCCGCCTGCCGACCGCTCGTGGCGCACGATCCTGAGGCGGAGGCCGTTCACCCACCACAACCGGCTCGTCGCCCTGGTCGTGCTGGTCAACCTCGGTTTCGTCGGCTCGTGGGATGCCACCACCCTGACCGCGATGGTCGTCGCCAACCTCACCCTGGCCGCCCTCGTCCGCCAGCAGCTCGTGATCAACCTGCTGTTCCGGCTCGCCACCAGCGTCCCTGCCCGCTGGCCGCTGAAAGTCCGCTGGACGCTCGGCAAGGTCTACCACTTCGGCGGCCTGCACGTCGGTGCCGCGATCTGCGCCACCGCCTGGTTCCTGGTGCTCGCCGCCACGACGACGGGGCCACCGGTCGTACTGGCGCTGACCTGGACGATCATGGCTCTGCTCGGCGCCCTCATCGTGCTCGCACTCCCCCGCCTGCGGGGCAGGAACCACGACCTGTTCGAGCGCTCGCACCGGTTCGGCGGGTGGGCCGTGCTCGTGCTCTTCGCCGTCCTGTCCGCCGTCCAGAACCCGGTCTTCCTCTGGCCGCTCGCCCTCGTGGTGGCCAGCGTGGCGTTGCCGTGGCTGAGGCTGCGGCGGGTTCCGGTGCACATCGTCAGCCCGTCACCGCACGTCGCGCTCGTGTCGTTCGACCACGGTGTCACGCCGTTCGCGGGTTCGTCGACGACGGTGAGCCGCAACCCGTTGCTGGAGTGGCATTCCTTCGCCAACGTCCCGGCGCCGGGGCGCAGTGGCTTCCGGCTCACCATCTCCCGCGCGGGTGACTGGACGGCGAGGTTCATCGCGGACCAGCCGAGTCACGTGTGGGTCAAGGGCATCCCGACCGCCGGCGTCGGCAACATCGACAAGCTGTTCACCAGGGTGGTGTGGGTCGCGACCGGCAGCGGCATCGGTCCGTGCCTGCCCCACCTGCTGGCCGGCGACACGCCGTCGGTGCTGGTGTGGTCGACCCGCAACCCGCGCCGCACCTACGGGGACGCGCTGGTCGACGAGATCCTCGCCGTGCAGCCCGGCGCCGTCGTCTGGGACACCGAGAGCCAGGGCAAGCCGGACCTGGTCGCGCTCGCGTACGACGCCTGCAAGCGCTTCGACGCGGAAGCGGTCATCTGCATCTCGAACAAGCCCACCACCTGGCAGATCGTCGAGGAGATGGAGTCCCGCGGGATTCCGGCCTACGGCGCGATCTGGGACTCGTGAGGAGACCACGATGGACCATCGGACACTCGTACTCGACGAGCACGACGGCGTCCTCACAGTGACCGTGCACCGGCCGCCCGCACGCAACGCGTTGTCCCAGCAGACCCTCACCGAACTGCGCCATCTCCTGACGAACTTCAGCGGCCCGCGCGCGGTTCTGCTCACGGGCTCGGAAGGGCCCGCGTTCATCGCCGGGGCCGACATCCGCGAGATGGCGGCGATGTCTCCGGACGAGGGCGAGACGTTCGGCGCGCTGGGCCAGGAGGTGACCCGGCTGCTCGAACAGCTGCCGGTGCCCGTCATCGCCTGCGTCGACGGCTACGCGCTCGGCGGCGGCTGCGAGATGGCCATGGCGTGCGACTTCATCTACGCCACCCGCAAGGCCGTGTTCGGCCAGCCCGAGGTGCTGCTGGGCCTCATCCCGGGCTTCGGCGGCTGCGTCCGGCTGTTCCGCCGGGTCGGTGTGGCCAAGGCGCGCGAGCTGATCTACTCCGGCCGTCGCGTCGACGCCGTCGAAGCGCACCGGCTCGGGCTGGTCAACGAAGTCTTCGACAGCCGCGAGGAGATGTTCACCGCGGCCCGGCTCGTGCTGGCCGACATCGCCACCAACTCCCCCGCCGCGGTCTCGGCGTGCAAGTCGGTGATCAACGCCGTGGACGGCCTGGGCGTCCCAGAGGGTCTGCGCGTCGAGCTCGAAGCGTTTCGACAGGCTTTCACCACCGACGACATGCGCGAGGGCACCGCGGCGTTCCTGGCCAAGCGCATGCCCGAGTTCCGAACCTAGGGGCGCGTTATCAACGACGACCACAGCACTCTCTTACGCGCCCTGCACGACGGTCACGCCGAGGCGCTCTGGCGCTACGCCCTCCGTCTCACCGGCGACAAGGAACTCGCCGAGGACGTCGTGCAGGAGGCGTTGCTGCGGGCGTGGCGCAACCCGGCCATCCTCGAACAGGGCACCGCGGCCTCGAAGGCGTGGCTCTACGCCGTGGCGCGGAACTTCGCCATCGACGAGGCCCGCAGCGCCCGTGCCCGCTGGGAGATCGGCTCGGACAACCTGCCCGAGCGCTCCCGGTCGGACCACACCGACAAGACACTGGACGCCTGGCTGATCGCCGACGCGCTGTCGCAGCTCAAACCCGAGCACAGAGTGGTGATCGTGCGGGCCTACTACCGGGGTGAGTCCATCCCCGAGCTGGCCGAGGCGCTGGGAGTACCGCCGGGAACGGTGAAGTCGCGCCTGCACTACGGCCTGCGCGCGCTGCGGCTCGCACTGGAGGAGAACGGGGTGACCGGGCGGTGACCTGCCCGTTCCGCGAGTGGGACGTGGCCTACGTGCTGGGGTCGCTGTCCCCCGGCGACCGGCAGGCCTACGAACGCCACCTCGCCGCCTGCCCGCCGTGCGAACACGAGGTGGGCCGGCTGGCGGGCACGGCGGGTCTCCTGTCCCGCGTGCCCGCCGAGTGGGCGGTGGAGTCGCTCGAACCCGGCACCGCCCTCCCCGCCACCGTGCTGCCCCGGCTCGCCAGGGCGGCACGACGGCGACGCCTGCTCATCACGGCGACGACGGTCGTGGTCGCCGCCGCGATCGGTGCGGTGGTCGCGTTCTGCCTGTGCCCTTAGCCGTGCGGCGACCGCCCAGACCACGACAGCCCGTCGGGGCGGTAGCCGCGCTCAACCCCTGACCCTCAGCCGTGCGGCGACCGCCCAGACCACGACAGCCCCGTCGGCGCAGTGGCCGCGCTCAGCCCCTGCCCCTCAGTCGTGCGGCGATTTCCCGTCGGCCGGATCGTGCACGTCGAGCCGCCCGCACATGCCGAACCGCTGCGGCCCGTCCGCGCGCATCACGTGGATGTCGGCCTCGGCCAGGTGCCCGATGTCGCCGTCCCGCAACCGGTCCAGGTGCTCACCAGTGCTTTCAGCCGATGCGAGCGCACCGGAACGCCACCGCTTCTCCCAGTCGCCCAAAACGCCCTGCTTCAGCCGCACGGCCGAGCGGTAGAAGTCGTCCAGCGCGTCCTCTCCGGCCTCAACGC
>JAVXWK010000484.1:0-3206 GCA_032230575.1 Pseudonocardiales bacterium
TTGGTCCGCGCGTGTCCCCGGACGGCAATCGGCTCGCGTACATCGCTCCGCACGACGGCGTGCTCAACGTCTTCGTCGACGACCAGGTCGTCACCGACGACCGCGACCGCGGCATCCGGTTCTTCGACTGGGCTCACGACAACCGCCATCTCGTCTACGTCCAGGACAAGGGCGGCGACGAGAACTGGCGGCTGTACTCCGTCGACCTGTCGGGTGACGGAGGCGTGCAGGACCTGACGCCGTTCGACGGTGTGCAGGTGCAGCCCATAGGGGAAAGCAAGCGTCGGCCTCACGAGCTGCTGGTCGGGTTGAACAAGGACAACGAGCAGTTGCACGACGTCTACCTCCTCGACCTGCGCGACGGCTCGCTGGAGAAGGTGGAGGAGAACCCGGGCTTCATCGCGTGGGTGGCGGACGAGGAACTTCGGGTGCGTCTCGGCGTGGCGCCGACGCCCGACGGCGGGTTCGCGGTCATGGTGCGGAACGCCGATGGTGGCGAGTGGCGGCCGCTCCTCACCGTGGGTCAGGAGGACTCGCTGACCACGAACCCGGTCGGTCTCTCCGAATCCGGCGAAGAGCTCTTCCTGATCACGTCGGCTGGGGCCAACGCGGGCAGGCTGGTGTCGGTCGATCTTGCGTCGAGCACGCAGACCGAGTTGGCCGGCGACTCGCGATACGACGTCACCGAGGTGGTACTGCACCCCGACACACGCCGTCCGCAGCTGGTCGGCGTCCTGAAGGAGCGGCTCGAGTGGCAGGTGCTCGACCCGTCGATCGCGGGCGATCTCGACGCGCTGGGCGAGGTGGACAGCGGCGACCTGCAGATCCTCAGCCGCGACCATGCCGATGCGACATGGGTCGTCGCCTTCACCGGCGATACAGGGCCGGTGCGGTACTACACGTGGGATCGGGCGTCACAGCAGGCGACGTACCTGTTCAGCAACCGGCCGGATCTGGAGCGGTACGAGCTGGCGCCGATGGAGCCGTTCTCGTTCACGGCACGCGACGGTTTGGAGGTGCACGGGTACGCCTCGTTCCCCGTGGGCGTCGAGCGGGTTGGGCTGCCGGCGGTGCTGAACGTGCACGGGGGACCGTGGGCGCGAGACGTGTGGGGCTTGAACCCGGAGGCGCAGTGGCTCGCGTCGCGCGGGTACGTGTGCGTGCAGGTCAACTACCGGGGGTCCACCGGCTACGGCAAGGACTTCGTGAACGCGGGCGACCGCGAGTGGGGCGGGAAGATGCACGACGACCTGCTCGACGCCATCGACCACGTCGTCGAGCAGGGGTGGGTCGACCGTGATCGGGTCGCGATCTATGGCGGCTCGTACGGCGGGTACGCGGCGCTGGTGGGTGCCACGTTCACGCCCGACGTCTTCACGTGCGCGGTCGACATCGTGGGGCCGTCGTCGATCAAGACGCTCATCGAGTCGATCCCGCCCTACTGGGCGCCGTTGGTGGCGCAGTTCCACACCCGGGTCGGCAACCCGGAGACCGAGGAGGACTTCCTCTGGTCGCGCTCGCCTCTGTCGAAGGTCGACCAGATCCGCATCCCCATGCTCATCGCCCAGGGCGCCAACGACCCCCGGGTCAAGCAGGCCGAGTCGGAGCAGATCGTCGAAGCCATGCGCGAGAACGGCGTCGAGCACACCTACCTGCTCTACGAGGACGAGGGTCACGGCTTCGCCAAGCCCGAGAACCGCCTGTCCTTCTACGCCGCCGCCGAAAAGTTCCTGGCGAGACATCTCGGCGGCGCCGCCGAAGAAGAACCCGGTTCACCCGCTTTGTCCTAACTGCTTGAGCGAACTCGCCCGGTTTATCCCAGGATGACGGGACAGACCGGGCGAGTTCATTTCTTGTCACACCCCCTTGGGACGCTTGTGCCCATGGACAGTGTCTGGGAGCTCGCAAGGCGGCAGTACGGCGTCTTCGCTCGATGGCAAGTTCCGCCGGAACAGGTGCGGCGGGTCGACGCCCTGATCGAGCGAAGGATGCTCGAGCGCGTCGCCTACGGCGTCTACCTGGTGCGCGGGGCACCCCCATCATGGGAGCAGCGGGTCATGATCCAGGTCCTCGCTGCTGGACCCGGTGCTGCTGCATGTCTGCGGACGGCGGCCGCCCTGCTCGGCGTGCCTGGTTTCAAGCGAGATCGCATCGAGGTCGTTCGGCCGTGGAAGCGCGCACGTGAGCATCGACCCACATGGCTTCACGAGTCGACCTACCTCCCGGCTCACCACCTCACGGTGGCCGAGGGCATTCCATGTGTGCGTCTCGACAGAACCCTGTTCGATCTCTGTGCGGTGCAGTTCCACGAGCGGGCGCGCCGCACGTTGAAGACGGCACTAAGCCGCGGCCTTACGACCTACGGCCGGCTGGAGAAGGTGTTCTTCGAGACGGCGCGCCGGGGCAGGAAGGGAAGTGCGTTCATGCGCGCGTTCCTGGACAACTACGACGCGAAGGCGGTCAGCGAAAGCGAGCTGGAGGACATGGTCGAAGCGGTGCTCGATGAAGCGGGAATCGCCGGATTCCGTCGCCAAGTCAACCTTGGCAGCGACGAAAAGTTCATCGGGCGCCGCGACTGGAAGCATCTCACCGCCCCAGTCGTCATCGAGGCACACAGCGAGGAGTTCCACACCGATTGGGCCGTTCAGGTGGCCGACTACTACAAGTCTCTTGAGTCATCCGCCATCGGCGTTCGCACCGTTCCAGTGACCTTCCGGATCCTCGTAGACCACCCAGAGGTGTTCGTGGCGGCCGTCCGCGGCGAACTCGCCCGGTTCATCCCTTTACCCGGGGATAAACCGGGCGAGTTCGTTAAGACGTGAGGCGCTGTTCGAGCTTCTGCAGCTCGTCGCGGAGCTCCGACGGGAGGTTGGGGCCGAGGAAGTCGAAGTGTTCGGCGATGCTCGGCGCCTCGGCCTTCCAGTCGTCGGCTGAGACTCGCAGGAGCTCGGCCATGTCGGACTCGGGGACGTCGAGACCGTCGGTGTTGATGGCGCCGGCGACGGGCACGTTGCCGATGGGGGTCTCGACCGCGTCGCCGCGGCCGGCGACCCGCTGGAACACCCACTCGAGGACACGGGAGTTCTCGCCGAAGCCGGGCCACAGCCAGCGGCCGTCGGCGTCCTTGCGGAACCAGTTGACGTAGAAGATCTTGGGCAGCTTCGAAGCGTCGGTCGCCCGCCCGATCTCCAGCCAGTGCCCGAGGT
>JAVXWK010000511.1:0-9951 GCA_032230575.1 Pseudonocardiales bacterium
GAACTTCTTGACGGATTAAGCACCGGATCGTGTCAAGGTTGGGCTTCGAGCGTCCGATAGGGGAGATGGAACGTCACTCGGCTGCAGGAAAGGAGTCCCCGTGACCACGGTCCTTATTTGCGACGACCGGCGCAGTGTGCGGGAGGGTCTCACCCGCGTGATGTCGGCTGTCCCCGGGGTTAGCCGCATCGACTGCGTAGCGCACGGTGACGAGTTGTTGGCTCGCTTTTCAAGGCAGCCGGTCGACGTGGTGCTGGTGGGAACCCAGCGCGCCGTCCCGACCGGGGTTGAAGCTACCCGTCGGCTCGTCTCAGCAAATCCGCAGGCAAACGTCATCGTCTTCGGCGCACCCGACGACGCGGGCAGCATCGCTGCCGCGATCGCCGGCGGTGCTCGTGGCTACCTGAGGTGGGACGCCTCGCGTCCCGAGCTTGTGGCAGCCCTCGCGCACACGCTCGCCAGCACCTCGGTGCCGGCACCGCGCCAGCCCTCCGATCCCGGTGTGCAGCTCACGGAGCGCGAGCTCCAGGTGCTGCGCGGGATGAGCCAGGGCAAGAGCAACGGCCAGATCGGCCGCGAGCTCTACCTGTCGGAGGACACGGTGAAGACCCACGCGCGTCGCCTGTTCCGCAAGCTCGGTGTTCGTGACCGCGCTCAGGCGGTCGCACACGGCTTCCGGCGCGGTCTCGTCCAGTAGTTCACTCGCCGCACCGGCCCCGCGTCCTCATATGCCGCATGTGGGGAAGCGGGGCCGGTGGCGTGAGACGGCTCACCTGCTGCACGGGGTGATCCTTCAGGTCGCGGAAGTAGCCCAGCCCGGTGACAAGGTCGCCGGGCTGGAGTCGTTCGGCGTGTCGGCTGCTCACGCGGGGTGTCCATACCCCACTGATGAACAGAAGGCGCGAAGACCGGTACGGTGAGATCTGCTGGTACGAGTCGCGGTGGGTGACTCGTGCTGTTTCATGTCGGTACGCCAACAAGTAACACCAGGGCTGTTGTCTGCGATGACCAACTTGGGGGACGGACTGGACGCCGAAGTGGGCGCGGCCGTCGACGGCGACCGCCAGGCGATCGAACGCCTGCTGGCCTCCATTCGTCCTCTTGTGGTGCGGTACTGCCGCGCCAGAGTTGGCAGGCAGGAGCGAAGCTTCGCTTCGGCGGACGATGTGGCCCAGGAGGTGTGTCTCGCGGTGCTCACGGCATTGCCCAGCTACCGCGATCAGGGTCGGCCCTTCCTCGCGTTCGTATACGGGATCGCGGCGCACAAGGTTGCCGATGCACATCGGTCTGCCGCCAGGAACCGCTCCGAGCCCGTTCCCGAAGTTCCCGACGCGCCGGAGACCGAGGCTGGTCCGGAGCAGCGGGCGATGCAGGGAGAGCTCTCCGATCGGATGGCTGTACTACTGCGCGTCCTACCGGAGAAGCAGCGGGAGATCCTGCTGTTGAGGGTGGTGGTCGGGCTTTCCGCCGAGGAAACTGCCGAGGCGGTCGGTTCGACGCCGGGTGCGGTCCGGGTGGCGCAACATCGTGCGCTGGCTCGGCTCCGCAAGTCGCTGGCAGCGGAGGAGGTGGTCTGAGTGGCCGACGAGCACGGGAAGGACGACGAGCAAGTGCGAGGACAGGACGATAGAACCCCGCACGAACCCGTTGTGGCAGATGATCTTTCGGCTGTGCAGGCCGATGACAGGCTGCTCGACGCGCTGGGGTCCGCGACGCCGGGCGGCTCCCTGGTGGACGACGAGCTGAACGCGTTGCTGCTCGCATGGCGCAACGAGGTGGAGACCGAGCCCTTCGGCGAACTGGTCGACACCGAGACCGCGATCGCCACGATCCAGGCTGCCCGCCCGCAGCCGGTGTCGCGGCACCGCTTCCTGATCCCCCTGGCGAGCGCCGCCGCGGTCCTGGCCATCGCCTTCACCGGCGTGAGCCTGGTCGCCCGCGACGCCCAGCCGGGTGACGCGCTCTGGAGCCTCACCCAGGTTCTGTACTCGGAGCACGCCAAGTCGATCGAGGCCGCGGCCATCATCAACACCGACCTCGAGTCGGCCCGCCTGGCCCTGCGTGAGGGCAAGGTCACCGAGGCCCGCGAGAAGCTGGACAAGGTCGAGGCGAGCCTCGGCTCCGTCTCCACCGCGGACGGCAAGGCGCAGCTCGAGGAGCAGCACGCGGAGCTCCAGAAGGAGCTCGCCACGAACACCTCGGCCACCTCGCCCTCGCCGACCACGCCGCCGGTGACGCAGCCGACCGAGCCGACCAAGCCTTCGACGCCGACCTCGACGACCTCCAGCGAGCCGCCGACCACGACGGTGCCGACTCCGTCGACCACCTCGGGCACTCCGGCGCCGCCGACTTCGGCCGGCGAGAACAACCCGCCGCCGCCTCCGCCGCCTGCGGATCCCGGTACTGGGGAGACGCCTGGGTCCAGCGGTGCGGCCAATGGTGAGTCGCAGGGACAGCAGGGGCAGACCGGCTCCAACTGAGACGCAGTGTGAACGGCCCCTGATCTTTCGAGGTCAGGGGCCGTTCACATGCTTTTGGTGGTCACACGTCAGGTGGAATGTGATCAGGCTGTCTTGGGTTACCTCGCTGGGTGGGCCGCTTCCGCGCGGCGTGCGATGGTCGGCTTGCGGGGGCATGTCACGTTCCAGCGGAGGGGTCGCCAATGCGCTCACGTCACCTTGCGTAGGTGGTCGCGTAGGCCCATACGAGCCGGGTCATTTCATCGCCGCTTCGCGACGATTGCGATTGGGGCTTGACTTTGAGCCTCTTGCGAGATGCTTATCGGCCTTTAAAAGCCGAGCTAATAAAGCGCTCGGCCGATCCGAACACGTTCGCATCTCGCACACAAAGTCAAGCCCCAATCGCGCCGTGGTTGCGTCATCACCGCAGCTCCTGGGCTTGAGCTCGGACGGCTCGCTTCGCATCGCCCTCGGCTGAATGGGGCTGCTCGCCTTCGGCGTCGCACTTCTTTTTAAGGCTTAAGAACTGCTCGCCTTCGGCCTCGCGTGATCCGAGAACCCATTCGCTTGGCATGCGTCCGTATTTGCGCGCAGATATTCGGCATCGTGGGTTCATGGCGTTTGCAAGTACTGCCAACTGATGATCGAACCGCCTGTGACCACCGCCAACAGGCTCTTGCTGGGTGCTGTGGCGGGGTGGGCGGGGTCACGTCGTTAGCGGGCCGACTCCGTGGCCGTTACGCCGTCCGCGTAGCCCCGGCAGTACTCCCAGCTCACGTAGGCGCCGGGGTCCGGGTCGAAGGCCGGCTCGTGCGGGCGCATGCGGCCGTCGGCCAGGAGTTGTTCGAGTGAGGCTCGCAACAGTGCCCAGTCGTGGTAGTGGGGTTCCTGGCACTCGCCGCAGTCGACGACGATGCCGCGGACGCCTCGGTGTTCGAGGAGTGCTTGGTAGACGGCGAGGTCGCTCAGGTCGCTGACCAGCTCTGCTCGTTCGTCCTCGTCAATCGGGGGGTGGTCGTGGTCCGGCTCGCCGAGGGTCAGTGCGGGGTCCTCGGGGTCGCCCTCGAAGGGGTCTGGTGGCAACGCGTCGTGCGGCACGACCCCGCACGGTACCCGCCGTACCCCCACAGCCGTCCAGATACCATGGGCAGCACCGCCTCCGCCTGCGGAAACCTGACCTAAGGGCAGAGGGGCAGACCGCGCGACGGAAGGCATGTCACCCGCTATGACCAGCGAGCTCAACGCTGACGGAGTCCCGAGCAAGTTCGCCATGCTGGGACTGACCTTCGACGACGTGCTCCTGCTGCCGGCCGAGTCCGACGTCGTTCCCAGTGGCGTCGACACCAGCACCAGGATCTCGCGCAACATCACCCTCAGGATTCCGCTGGCCAGCGCCGCGATGGACACCGTCACCGAGGGCCGGATGGCGATCTCGATGGCGCGTCAGGGCGGCATCGGCGTGCTGCACCGCAACCTGAGCATCGAGGACCAGGCCCGTCAGGCCGAGACGGTGAAGCGTTCGGAGGCCGGCATGGTCACCGACCCGGTCACCTGCTCGCCGGACGCCACGCTGGCCGAGGTCGACGCGCTGTGTGCCCGCTACCGCATCTCCGGTGTGCCGGTCACCGACTCGAACAACAAGCTGGTCGGCATCATCACGAACCGCGACATGCGGTTCGAGCTCGACCACAGCAAGCGGGTGAGCGAGGTCATGACCAACGGCCCGCTGGTCACCGCGCAGGTCGGGGTGTCCGCGGAGGCCGCGCTGGGGCTGCTGCGCCGGCACAAGGTCGAGAAGCTGCCGATCATCGATGGTGACGGCAAGCTCAAGGGCCTGATCACGGTCAAGGACTTCGTGAAGACCGAGCAGTACCCGATGGCCACCAAGGACCCGGACGGCCGCCTGCTCTGCGCCGCCGCCGTGGGTGTGGGCGAGGACTCGTTCGTGCGCGCGATGACGCTCGCCGAGGCGGGCGTGGACGTGCTGATGGTCGACACGGCGCACGGCCACTCGCGTGGCGTGCTGGAGATGGTCGCGCGCATCAAGAAGGAGCTGGGTGACTCGGCGGACGTCGTCGGCGGCAACGTCGCGACGCGTGCCGGTGCCCAGGCGCTGGTGGACGCGGGTGCGGACGGCGTGAAGGTCGGCGTCGGGCCCGGCTCGATCTGCACCACGCGCGTCGTCGCGGGTGTCGGCGTGCCGCAGATCTCCGCGATCTACGAGGCCTCGCTCGCCTGCCGCCCGGCCGGTGTGCCGGTGATCGGTGACGGCGGCATCCAGTACTCCGGCGACATCGCCAAGGCCATCGCGGCCGGCGCGTCCGCCGTGATGCTCGGCTCGCTGCTCGCGGGCACCCAGGAGGCGCCCGGCGACCTGATCCTGGTCAACGGCAAGCAGTTCAAGACCTACCGCGGCATGGGCTCGCTGGCCGCGATGCAGTCGCGCGGCGAGAACAAGTCGTTCTCGAAGGACCGCTACTTCCAGGACGACGTGCTCAACGAGGACAAGCTCGTCCCCGAGGGCATCGAGGGCCGCACGCCGTTCCGCGGCCCGTTGTCGCAGGTCGTGCACCAGCTCAACGGCGGCCTGCGGGCGGCCATGGGCTACACGGGCTCCCACACGATCGCCGAGCTGCAGGACGCGCAACTCGTGCGGATCACGGCGGCGGGCCTCAAGGAGAGCCACCCGCACGACATCACGATGACCGTCGAGGCCCCGAACTACACCACCCGTTAGGGTTTCGCGGGCCCCTCAAAGGTCCGCTGTTCAAGAGCTCTGGAGAGGAACCACAGGTGCGCGATCTGGTCGAGATCGGCATGGGCCGGACCGCGAGGCGGGCCTACGAGCTGGACGACATCGAGATCATCCCGTCCCGTCGCACGAGGTCGTCGAAGGACGTCTCCACGACGTGGCAGATCGATGCCTACCGCTTCGACATCCCGCTGATCACCCACCCGACCGACGCGATCGTGTCGCCGGGCGTCGCGGTCGCGGTCGGTGAGCTGGGCGGTCTCGGCGTGCTCAACGCCGAGGGTCTCTGGGCGAGGCACGGTGACGTGGACGAGGCGCTGTTCCGCCTGGTCCAGGCCACCGAGGACAACGACGACCCGGCAGCGGCCGTGAAGGTGCTGCAGGAGCTGCACGCCGCCCCGCTGCGGATGGACCTGGTCGCCGAGGCGATCAAGCAGGTCCGCGAGTCGGGCGTGACCGTGGCGGTCCGCGTGAGCCCGCAGCGCGCTGCCGAGCTCACCCCGGACCTGCTGGCCGCGGGCGTCGAGATCCTGGTCGTGCAGGGCACGATCATCTCGGCCGAGCACGTGTCGCGCGACGGCGAGCCGCTGAACCTGAAGTCGTTCATCGCGGACCTCGACATCCCGGTGATCGCCGGCGGCGTCGGCGACTACCGCACCGCCATGCACCTGATGCGCACCGGCGCGGCGGGCGTGATCGTCGGCTACGGCTACACGCCCGGCGTCACCACCACCGACTCGGTCCTGGGCATCGGCGTGCCGATGGCCACCGCGATCGCCGACGCCGCGGCCGCGCGCCGCGACTACCTCGACGAGACCGGTGGCCGCTACGTGCACGTCATCGCCGACGGCGGCATCACGACCTCGGGCGACGTGGCGAAGTCCATCGCCTGCGGTGCCGACGCCGTGATGCTGGGCGAGCCCCTCGCCGCAGCGACCGAGGCACCGGGCCAGGGCCTGTACTGGACGGCGTCGTCCGCGCACCCGTCCGTGCCGCGCAGCCTGGTCGCCGATGCCGTCGACCAGGAGCTCGACCTCCGCAAGCTGCTGTTCGGCCCGTCCTCGGACCCGCGCGGCGTGACGAACCTGTTCGGCGCTCTCAAGCGGGCCATGGCCAAGACCGGCTACTCGGACCTCAAGGAGTTCCAGAAGGTCGGCCTGACGATCCGCGGCTGATCCACCGACGGCCCTTGCCGCAACCGAAGTGCAAGGGCCGCCGGTGCACGGTGGCGCGCATGAAACGTCCTCTCGCCGTCACCGTCGCCTGGGTGCTCTGGCTCGTGTTCGGCCTGGTCGTGGTGCTCGGCTCGCTGTATCAGGACATCCGCCTGGCGAACATCCTGATCGCGATCTACGGCGGCGTCCTGCTGCTCTTCAACCGTCAGCTGAAGCGAGGCCGCGACCGCCGCCTCGTGCTGTCCGTGATGGGCGGCATCTTCTGCGTTGCCCTGTGGCCACTGCTGGTCGTCGTCCCCGCGATCGTCCTGCAGTACCTCCCGGAGTCCCGGCTGTGGTTCAGCGCACTTAGCGCCCAACTGCAGCAAACCGAGACGCACGAGTCCCTTTAGGGTTGGGGGCCGTGCCGCTCGTCGAGATCACCTACGCTCCCCACGTTCCCCACAACGCGCTGAAGGAACTCGCCGCGATGCTCCCGCACGCCGTCTCGGTGGCCGTGGAGTGCCCCGAGGAGCCCTACGACGGCAACCTGCGACCCGGCGACGTGGAACTGCGCTTCCGTCCGCACGGCCCGTTCGACTCGAGCGGCATGGACGTGGTGGTCGAGGTCCGCTCCAAGTGGTTCTCCAGCCGCGCCACCAACCGCCAGGAACGCGTCGACGGCCTGTGCGAGGCGGTGGGCAAAGCCACGGGGCTGGGCGAGATCGGGGTCTACCTGAGCCTTCCGGTAGCGGCCTGGGCTCAGAGATGATCTTGCAACCGGCTCGATCCCTCACACGTCCTGAAAGGCATGGACTTGGACTCCCTGTTCGGCGACAGCAGCACCAAAAGCACGGATGTGGACACGATTGACGCGGACGCCGAGGTCCAGGACGTCGAAGAGCTGGTTGAGCTGGAAGAGGCCGACGAGGCGTCGGAGGAGGACGAGAACGGCATCGGCTGGAAGGCCCTCGCTCTGTTCATCTGCGGTGGCCTGGTGATCACGGCGCTGGCCGTCGCCTTCATGGTCTGGGTCATCGAAGGTCTGGTTCTCTGACTGGAAGGGCGTCCAGCCGGCGCCCTTTCTCACTTGTACACTTTTTCTGTATAGTTCTGCACATGACCGCTCTTCACGAGGCTCGCGAGCTGACCGTCACCGAGGCTGCGAAACGCGGCGTCGCCGGTCTGGTCGCGGACGCCGAGCAAGGCGGCCCGGTGATCGTCACGCGTCATGGTCACAGGGCTGCTGCCGTCGTTGCCATGAGTCACCTGAGCGAGATCGACGAAGCGGCGGCGGACCTGCGGGATCTTGCGCTCGTGCTGGCTCGTTCGGCGGTGGATTCAGGTCGCCGCACGTCCTTCGACGACGTGCTGGCCGCCTTCGGGCACACGCGTGAGTCGCTGGCGGCGGTGGAGGACGACGACTCGCTCGATGATTGAGGTCGTGTTCACCGACGCGGCGATCGACGACCTGCGCCGTCTCGGGCCGGACGTCGTGCCCAAGGTGCTCAAGAAGATCCAGATCCTGTTCGACAACCCGGAGGCGGGGCATCCACTCGGCGGCGAGCTGACCGGCTTTCGCAAGCTGGTTGTGGGGCGCAACCACTGGCGAGTCGTCTATCGGATCACCGCCGACGGCGCTGTCGAGATCTGCGAAGTCTGGTGTGTGGGCGTGCGCTCGGACGCCGAGGTCTACGCCGAGGCGTCAGCGCGGGTCGCCGCGGTGGCGGATGAGAATTCGACGCTGGCCAGGCTGGCGGAAGTGATCGGCAGGCTCGGACGGCTCGCGGGAGACGTGACCGTCGAGGAGCCTGTGGTGCACGAGCCGGTCCCCGACTGGCTGGCGCGGCGACTGGTGCACACGGCGGGCGTGCCCGTTGAGCAGGTGGCGGCCCTGGGTCTTGAACAAGCGGTCGACCTGTGGGCCGCCTTCATCAGTTCTCCTCCCTCCTCTGAACCGATCGGGGACTAGGCGTTACCGGAAGTAACGCCTACTCTCCGGTTCATGGGTGAACTCGCCGGTAACTTCGATGTCGTCATCGTCGGCTCCGGGTTCGGTGGCAGCGTGGCCGCGCTCCGCCTGACCGAGAAGGGCTACCGCGTCGCGGTGCTCGAGGCCGGCAGGAGGTTCGCCGACGACGAGTTCGCCAAGACCAGCTGGAACCTGCGGAAGTACCTGTGGGCGCCGCAGCTGAAGTGCTTCGGCATCCAGCGCATCCACCTGCTGCGCAGCGTCATGGTGCTCGCCGGCGCGGGCGTCGGCGGCGGAAGCCTCGTCTACGCCAACACGCTGTACCGGCCGCTCAAGCCGTTCTACGAGGACCGGCAGTGGGCGCACATCACCGACTGGCAGGACGAGCTGGAACCGTTCTACGACCAGGCGAGCCGGATGCTCGGGGTTGTCACGAACCCCACGACGACGCCGAGCGACGTCGTCATGCAGAAGGTCGCGAAGGACATGGGCGTCGAGGACAGCTACCACGCCACGCCCGTCGGAGTGTTCTTCGGCGAGCCAGGAAAGAAGGCCGACGACCCGTACTTCGGTGGCGCGGGGCCGGAGCGCACGGGCTGCACCGAGTGCGGCAGCTGCATGTCCGGTTGCCGGGTCGGCGCCAAGAACACGCTGGTCAAGAACTACCTGTACCTGGCTGAGAAGCTCGGCGCGAAGGTCTTCCCGCTGACCACGGTCACCCAGCTGAACGAGAACAACGGCCGCTGGACCATTGACACCAAGATGACCGGCGGACGGGCCACCAGGACGTTCACGGCGGACCAGGTCGTCATCGCCGCGGGCACGTGGGGCACCCAGCAGCTGTTGCACAAGGCGAAGGCGACGACCCTGCCGAAGATCTCGGGCAAGCTCGGCGAGCTGACCCGCACCAACTCGGAGTCGATCATCGGGGCGGCCAGGTACTCGGTCGACCCGCGGAACGACTTCACCAAGGGCGTCGCGATCACCAGCTCCATCCACCCCGACGAGATCACGCACATCGAGCCGGTCCGGTACGGCAAGGGCAGCAACGCCATGGGGTTGCTGCAGACCCTTGCCACGGACGGTGCGATGAGCACGCCGCGGTGGCTGCAGTTCATCAAGCAGGCGCTCAGGCATCCGATGAGGCTGCTGAGGCTGCTCAGCGTGCACCGGTGGAGCGAGCGGACCGTGATCCTGCTGGTGATGCAGAGCCTCGACAACTCCATCACCACGTTCCTCAAGCGCGGCAAGCTCACCAGCAAGCAGGGGCACGGCGAGCCCAACCCGGCGTTCATCCCGGCCGGGCACGAGGCGAACCTGTTGGCCGCCAAGCACATCGGCGGCATGGCGGGCGGCACGTGGGGTGAGCTGTTCAACATCCCGTTGACCGCGCACTTCATCGGCGGTTGCGCGATCGCGGCCAGCGAGCAGGAAGGCGTGATCGACCCGTACCACCGGGTCTTCAACTACCCCGGACTGTCCGTTGTGGACGGTGCGGCGATCAGCGCGAACCTCGGTGTGAACCCGAGCCTCACCATCGCCGCGCAGGCCGAGCGCGCGTTCTCGCTGTGGCCGAACAAGGGCGAACAGGACCAGCGGCCGGGTCAGCAGGAG
>JAVXWK010000587.1:0-12450 GCA_032230575.1 Pseudonocardiales bacterium
GACGAGCCGGGTCGCACGGGTTGCCGATCGAGGAACGCAGCCGCAGCTCGTCGGTCACGCCGAGCGAGCGGGCCGCGTACTCGTGCGCGCAGGCCTCGCCCACGTCGATGCCGTCGAAGTACGAGCCGATGCCGAACGTCAGGTGCGGAAGCGCGAAATCGAGCAGCCGATAGGTCTCGCGGTTCTCGAAAACCGAAGGAGCGGCCAGCGCGGCCATCGCCTCCGAGTAGCTCAGGAAACCGTCGGGGAGCAGGTCCGAGGCAAATCCGCCGAAAGGAACAGAGGTCTCCAGCGAGAGCGTCAGGTCCGCCAGCGGCACCGGCGCGGCGGGCATCCACTGCGGGGCCGTGAGCAGCGGCGTGCCCGCGACCCTGGGCACGTCCGAGTACTCGCCCGCGGCCTCGACCGCCAGCTCGTGGCGGCGTTTGAGCAGGTGGGCGCGGACTTCGAGCCACTGTTGGGACGTCGGCATGACGCCATTGTCCAGAATCCACGACGCGAAGTAGCTCACCACGGCGAAATGACCGGACCACCCTGCCGGCCCGGTCTCCGCTCTACGAGGCGGTCAGGCCCGCCAGCGCCGGGACGCGTGGACCACGTCGCCGACCGCACGAGCAAGGCTTCCGTCGGCGTCGACGTGGCGCTCGTACTCGGCCGGAATCGGCGTCTGGGCCACCGCGGGCGGTGCCTCGTACGGGTCGCTGTCTTCCCAACGCAGCCTGCGTGCCGTCTTCACGAACGCGACCGCCGCGGCCAGCAGCAGCACCCCGATCGCGACCGGCCACCAGACCGATTCCGCGACCGCGATGGCGAACTGGACCTGGGCCACCACGACGAAGACGACAGTGAGTCCGACCACCGACCACGGGGCCGATCTGCTGTCGCGTCTACGTCTGGCGGCACCGCTTGCCCCCATTGGCGTCACCTCCACCGATGTTGCCTGGACATCGGCGATTGA
This sequence comes from Pseudonocardiales bacterium, assembly GCA_032230575.1. Lineage (GTDB taxonomy): Bacteria > Actinomycetota > Actinomycetes > Mycobacteriales > Pseudonocardiaceae > Lentzea. Next base: position 959 of record JAVXWK010000587.1, read on the forward strand.
TCGCACGGAGTTACAGCGACCAAGCGTACTCCCTGGTCGTTTGGTTGCGTTCCGTCATCATGGGCACATCCGCTCACCAGCGGATAACCGCTGCACAGCCGGTGCGGAATTCACTCCGTGGTGTGATCATCAACTCGTGTCCGCACAGCATGCGGGGGACCCCGCCTCATTCGCCGCCGATGTACTCGACGAAGGTCCGGCCGAGCTGGAGTACGAACCGGGGGTGGCGGGTCGCAGGCCCACCAAGACCTCGGCCGGCGGCGCGCTGATCCGTGATTCCACCGGACGTGTGCTCTTCGTGGTGCCGACGTACAAGGCGGTGCTGGACATCCCCGGCGGCATGACCGAGGACGACGAGTCCCCGAAGGCCGCGACCGTGCGGGAGATCCGGGAGGAGCTCGGGCTCGACGTCTCGCTGGGCCCGCTGCTCGTCGTGGACTGGACGCCGCGCAACGGGGTGTGGCGCGACTGCCACCAGTTCGTGTTCGACGGCGGGATCATCGACGACGCGACCGCGCACGACTCCGAGCTGTCAGGCGTGCTGTACCTGTCGCTCGACGAGGCGCGCCCCAGGATCTACCCGTCGCTGCACCGACGGCTCACGCTGGCCCTCAGGGCGCTTGAGAGCGGTTCCACGCTTTACGCGGAGTTCGGGCGCGAGGTCTGACCAGTGCCTGTGTCGAAGTCCGGCGTCGATGCGAATCGCCCGGCTGTCGCGGATCCGGGTTTCGACCCAGGCCTAAGCTCGCGGGCATGGATCTGAGCGCGTTTCCCCGTGTCGCACTGGGCAGCTGGCCGACTCCGCTCGACGACGCACCGAGGCTCGCGACCGCGCTCGGCAGCCCGCCGGTCCTGATCAAGCGCGACGACGTCAACGGGCTCGGCGCGGGCGGCAACAAGCTGCGCAAGCTCGAGTTCCTGCTCGGACAGGCGATCGAGCAGGGCGCGGACACGATCATCACGTTCGGCGCGTTGCAGACCAACCACGGCCGGCAGACCGCGGCCGCGTGCGCCAAGCTCGGGCTCCGCTGTGAACTCGTTCTCACGGCCAAGGTGCCGGTGAAGGGCGACGCGTACGAGAAGTCCGGCAACGTCGTGCTGGGCCACATGTTCGGCGCGAACGTGCACATCTGCGCGGACGCCGAGGAAACGGTCCAGGCCTACGAGCGAATCAACCACGACAAAGCCGTCACGCTCCCGGTCGGCGGCTCGAACGGACTCGGCACGCTCGGGTACGTCGCCGCGGCGGTCGAGCTCATCGGCCAGCTCGACGAACGCGGAATCGACAACGCCACGATCGTCGTGCCGCAGGGCAGTGGCGCGACGGCCGCGGGCATCGCACTCGGCACGGAACTGCTCGGCTGGTCCGGCACCGTGCACGCCGCAAGCGTCTCCCACACCGCGGAAGACGCCGAACAGGAACTCCACACCCTCGCCGGCGACGCCGCCGGACTGCTGCAGGTCGCCCCTCCGGAACTGCGGCACGTACGCGTCACCGACGACACCATCGGCCCTGGTTACGGCGTCCCGACGCCGGACATGTGGAACGTGCTGAAGCTGTTCGCGGAAACCGAGGGCGTCATCCTCGACCCGGTCTACACGGGCAAGGCGGCAGTGGCTTTCCAACGCCTCGCGCCCACCAGCGAAGTTCCGCTCGTGTTCCTCCACACGGGTGGTCTTCCGGGTTTTTACGGCTATGCGCCGGAAGCCGTCGCCCAGTTCTGATAAAGCGCGCCAGGACAAAACTGAGGTCAGCTATTGACCACGTTTTGTCCATGATTTTCACCCATTTCACCAGGCATAATCGCGCTCATACGTACACCGAAAAGGACTGACCAGCACTCATTCACGGGACCAGTCCCGCAAGGAGTGCGGTATCAATCCTTGGTACATTCCACGAGCGTCAGTGGGTGAATTGACTCATGCGTCTCTCCGTGCTCGCCTCGACAGCGGCCGCGCTGCTGCTGAGCTCTCCGGGCGTAGCACTGCAACAACCGGAACCCGTCATCCAGCCCGCGAACATCGTGGTGCTGGTCGACGAGTCCAGCAGCATCAGCCCGCAGGACATGGACCGCGAGCGGGAGGCCGCGGCGCTGATCGCGCTCGGCGAGTTCGCGCCGTCCAGCACCATCGCCGTGGTCGGGTTCGGCAGTGACAACGGCGGCCAGTCGCCGGTCGACGTCGTGTGCCCGCCGAGCACCGTCGCGACCGCGCAGGACCGCCAGCGGCTCAGCGACTGCACGCGCAACCTCAAGAGCAGGACGGTGGGTGACGGCACCGACCACGCGGCCGCGCTGCAGCAAGCACTCAGCTATCTCAAGGGCGACGAGCAAGGCCCGAAGCTGATCTTCCTGCTCACCGACGGCAAGCTCGACGTCAGCGACAGCCCGCGCTACGGGCCGGACAACATCGGCGACCAGCGCAACCGCACCGCGCACGACCTGATCGGCACGCTGCTGCAGGAAGCGAACAAGAAGAAGATCCAAACCTGGCCCCTCGGTTTCGGCAGCGTCGACCAGGCGCAGCTCGACAGGTTCGCGAAGGGCTCGTTCCAGGGCCAGTGCGGCGCGAAGGCTCCGACTCCGTCCGCCACGATCGTCAGCAGCAGCGCGGACGTCGCCCAGGCGCTCGTCAAAGCCTTCCAGGCGGGCAGATGCGTCGGTGCGGGCGACATCCAGCGCACCCCGGTCAGCAGCGGCGGCACGGCGGAGGCCAAGGTCAAGATCCCGCTGATCGCCACCGACGGCTCGATCCTCGTCACCAAGCACGACTCCCGCATCACCGTGTCCTATGTGGACCCAGAGGGCAACACCGTGCCGAAGTCCGGCACGCAGGGCGGTTCCACGTTCCAGGTGAGCGGCGAGAACGGCCCGGTCGAGGGCCTGCGGATCGTGAACCCGTTACCGGGCACGTGGACCGTGAAGATCGTGTCCGCGCCCGGTGTGCCGGCGCTCGACGTCAGCACCGTCGTGATGTACCAGGGCGCGATCCGGTCGAGCATGACGGTGAACCCGCCGGCGCCGCAGCCGGGCCAGGAGGTCACGGTCGCGCTGAACCTGCAGACCAGGAGCCGGTCGATCACCGACCCGGCGGAGCTGAAGGACGTCGCGTTCACCGCCGACCTCACCGGAGACGGCTTCACGACACCGATTCCGCTCAACGACGACGCCCAGAACGGCGACACCAGAGGCCAGGACGGCGTCTACTCCGGCAAGGTCATCGTCCCGGACCAGGCCAAGGGCAAGGTCAAGTTCAGCGGCACGATCGCGGGCATCGGCATCAGCGGCGACACCAGGTCCGTCGACGCCGTGCTCGTCACCGGTCCGCGCGAGTTCTACGCGAACACGACGTTCAAGCAGAACACCGACTGGAACGACGTCAACCCCGGCGAGAAGGTCCACGGCACGGTCACGGTCACGAACCAGTCGGGCCGCGAGCGCAAGGCCAGGATCATCGTCGCCGACACCGCACCCGGCACGGTGGCGAACATCCCCGGCGACCAGACAGTGCTCGACATTCCGCCGTCGGGCGTCAGGACGTTCGACTTCGACCTGGTCTTCGCGGACAACACCACCTTGGGCACCAACGCGTTGACGCTCCGGGTCGTCGACGACGAGCACCCGGACGACGTGATCTACGAGTGGCGGATCACCGCGAACGTCGAGAAACCCCTGCCGTGGGCCGAGATCGGGATCGCCGTCCTCGTAGCGGCCGTCGCCACCGCGGCGTTCGTCATCGTCACCAACCGGCGCCGCCAGCGCGACGTTCGCGGCCTGGTCGTCCAGCTGTACGACGGCTACCGCCCGTGCGGCGACCTGGCCGCGCCGGAACTGCACTCGTCGACGTTCCGCTTCCACCTCGGCGAAGTCCACGCAGGACTCGCGCAGCTCTCGCACTCGGCGGGCGGCGAGGACAGCTACGAGCTCACCCGAGTCGGCGGCCGCCTGCAGCTGCGCACTCCTCACGGCGACACGCGAGCCCTTCAGCTCGGGGAACGCCTGACCGTCGAGGGAAACCTCGCCATCGAGGTGCAGGACGAACACGCCCCCGCCGACTTCCCCGACCAGGACCCGTTGACGACACCGCAGTACGAGGAACGCCCGGCCGGCGGCAACCACCTGCTCTGAGCAAAGGGATCACCATGCAGATCTACCAGCCCATGTTGTACGTCGGACTGGGTGGCACCGGCTGTCGCGTCGGGGCCGAGCTGGAGCGCAGGCTGCGCGAGGAGCTGTGCGGACCGGACGGTTCGGAGCTGCGGCACCGCATGCAGGGCAAGAACTTCCTGCCCTACCAGCTGCCCTCGTGCCTCCAGTTCGTCTACGCCGACCTGAGCGAGGACGAGTTCGGCGCGCTGGAACGCCGGGTCGTGCCGGACCCGGAGTACCTGCCGGCCGCGGAACGGACGATGCACCTCGTCCGCGAACTGGTGCCGCACCACGACACCTACCCGGAGGTCGCCCGCAGCCTGCGCCTGGCCGCGCCCCAGTACATCGACGACTGGCTGCCCCCGCCCACCGGCGAGCCGCGCATCGGCCCACTCGCTCGCGGCGCCGGCCAACTCCCCACCGTGGGCCGTGCAGCACTGTTCGAGACGTTCCGCGGCGGCACGTCGGCCGCGCAGGCCCCACTGCGCAAGGCGATCGGCTCGATCAACAACTCGCTCGGCGAGCTGGCGATGCTCGGCGGCGGCAAGAGGTCGTTGTCGTGCGACGTCTTCGTGGCGTTCAGCGTCGCGGGCGGCACGGGCAGCGGCATCTTCTTCGACTTCCTGCACCTGATCGGCGACGTCTTCGCGCACCAGGACTACCGCGCCAGGATCTTCCCGCTGGTCCTCATGCCGTCCGCGTTCGACGAAGGACTGGGCGGCGGCAGGGCGGCCAGGCTCAACGCGGGCCGGTCGCTGCTCGACCTGTTCCGGCTGGTGGACGACCAGAACGCCCAGGTCGCGGGAACCGAGCTGGACAGCAGCGGCATCAGCGGATCGTTGTCGGTGCGCTACCCGGACCGCGAGGAGATCCGGCTGCGCGCCTCGACCGTGCAGACCGCGTTCCTGTTCGGCAAGGGCCCTGGCGTGCAACGCGAAGACCTGCACCGCTCGATCGTGTCGCTGGTGCTGTCGCTGGTCGGCACGGACCTCGGCACCGACGGCGACGGCGGCAGCCACGCCATCGCGCAGACGTACATGAGCTTCGCCGACTCGTTCATCAACAGCGCGGTCGAACGCGAGGTGCCGGCCGCGACCGGCATCGGAAACCGCGGTGTGTCCACGAGTTCCGTCGCCTCGATGACGGTCCCGGTCGACGACATCGCGGAGATCATCGCTTCCCGCCTGCTCGCCACCGCGGTCACCGAGCTGGACCAGCCGAGCACCGGGCAGGCCGAGAACAACGCCCCGTTCATCGAGCGGTTCTTCACCGAGTCCAATGTGGACCCGCTGCGGCTGCGCGCACCCGTGCCGATCAACGAGCCCGCGGCGGCCAGCGGTGCCGAGGCGATCTCACGGACGCTCTCGACCCGCGCCCGCACGATGGATTCCGCTCTGCGCACGCTCGCTCAGCAGCTGACCAGGCAGGTCCCGGACATGGTGCAGGCGTTCGACGCGGGCCGGGCGGTGAAGTCACTGCTCGGCGAGCTCGACCTGTTCCGGCTCCGGCGCGTCCTCAACGGCCAGGACGGGCTCACCGACGAGGCCAGCGCGCTCGGGTTCGCCAAGATCCTCGAACTGCGGCGTGGTGAACCGGCCGCGCCACCCGGTCAGACGCTCAACCCGCCGACCTCCGCCGGGATCAAGGGCAAGTTCCTGCGCAAGCTGCAGTACTCCGACCCGGCCGTGCGGGCCCTGCTCGCCCGGCAGAACGAGTGGTACGAGTGGCGCGCCAAGCGGGTCTGGCACGCCGCGTGGAACGATCAGGCCATCCGCTGGGACCTCAAGCTCAAAGCCGTGCAGCAGCAGGTGCTCTCGCTCGTCGCGGCGTTCGAGGACCACGCGCGGCAGAGCGAGCGCAGGTTCAACCAGCGGGCCAACGAGCTGTACCAGCAGCGCGTCGGCGTCACGTATCTACTGCCGCGGCAGGGCACGCTCGAACCGTTCTACAGCGCCGTGGTCCGCCGGTTCGTCGACTTCTACGTGCACCAGGGCGGCAAGCTGAGCCCGACCGCGACGGCGGGCGACCTCGTCACCGAGATCCTCGGCGAGGAGGGCTGGAAGCACGCCTACGACCTGCTGCTGGACGGACGCAGCCCCGAGATGGCCGTCGCACACGTCAAGGATCAGGTGAAGCAGGCCGTGAAGCGGCTCTTCGCGTTCCGCGACGGGCAGCACCGGCCGTTGCTGCCGGCGTTGCAGGACCTGCTGGCGGCCGCGGCGGGCAAACCGGGGGCGCAGGTCGGCGACGAGGAGCTGACGCAGTTCCGGGAGAAGCTCGCCGGACTGGTGCCGGGCGGGTTCGCGCCGAGCGGCACGGGCAAGCTGCGGATCCTGTTCAGCTATCCCGCCTCCGCCAAGGACCTCGAGCTGGAGAAGTTCCTTCGGCAGGAGGTGTCCCTGCCACGCCAGGACGCCGTCATCGAGTTCCGCCCGATCTCGGCCGAGTCGATCACGGTGGTGCTGTTCCGCAGCTCGATGGGCCTGACCGAGGTGCCGGAGGTCCGCGAGGTCCTCAAGCACTGGTCGGACGCTCTGAAACACGAGGAGCAGCAGGACTTCCTGCGCTGGCGGCAGCGGCTGGGCTACGACTTCGGTTACCTGGCCACGACTCCCGAGCACCGCGAACGCATCCTGCACCACCTGTTGTGCGCGGCCTGGAACGACCAGATCGCCGTGGCCGGCGACGAGGACTCGCCGTCCGCGATCACCGTGAAGCTCGGCGACAGCGCGCAGGCCAGCAAGAAGCTGCCGCTGGAACCGTACGGCCGGAAGTCGAGCTGGGCGAGTCTGCTCTCGGCGTACGAGGCGTGGGTGCTCACCGACGACAAGCAGATCCGCCGCGACTTCTGCGCCAAGCTGATCGCCATGACCCCGAACGGCGTGGATCGCCGGCCGGACAAGCCGTCACAGCTCTTCGACCAGATCGTCGGGATGGCTCCGGCCGAGCTGGCCCGCATCGACGCCGAGCTCGGCCAGCGCACCGGCGAGAGCGGCACGCGCAGGCTGCTGGCGTTGCGCGAGTTCTGGGAGGTGACGCTGCCAGGCGCGCTGCGGCTGCCGTTCCGCGGTGTCACGAACCCGTTGCAGGACAACCTGCACGACCTGCGCGAGTGGGTCGCGCGCGATCCCGAATGGTTGCGCCCGTGAACCCTGATCCCGTGATGACGCTGGACCTCCGCGCACCGGGGTTCCAGGACGACCTGCGAACGCCGTCGAGCCGCGTCCTGGTCGTCGACACGACCGACGCGCTGAGCGAGCACCACGTGTACTTCGAACAGCTGTCGCGGCTGCCGCAGGTCACCGGAGTCGTGCTGGTGGCGGTCGGCGGACTCGGTGCCGACCCCGTGTTGCGCACGCCGTCCGCTCTCGCCGGTGTCGGCGTGACGCTGTGGGTCGGGGACGGCGTCGGTGTGCCGTGGGAAGGCGGCTCACAACGGCCGGGTGCCGGCAGCACCGAGTCCACTGTGGACGACCTGCTGTCCGCCCTGCGGTTGCCCAAGGTGTTCGACCGGGTGCTGGCGGACGTCGGCGTGATGCCGCACCAGGCAGCGAGCCCCGGTCTGGCCGTGGACTACGCCGTGGTCGAGCCGGGCATGATGCGGTCTTTGAAACTCCGCGCGTTGCAACAGCTCGTGGCCACGGGTGTCGCGGCACGGCTGCACGATCGCGAGTCGACCGAGCTGACGTCGGTGATGCGCTCGGCCACGGAAGGCGACGCGACCTCGGTGCGCCAGGGATCCCCGCTGTACGAGGCGATGTCACACGCCCAGCGCGAACTGCAGGCGGCGAAGCGGTCGATCGACCGGTGGCGGACCTGGCGCGGGCTCTTGGGCCTGAAACAGGCGCACCGGGTCGTGCTGGACCGGCTCGCCGCGGCCGGGAACGCCTTGCTGCGGCACCACCGAATCGCGCGCAAGGCATTGGTGGACGTGGACTCCAGCCTCTCCGAGGGCTATCCGCCGCCGGGCGAGCTGGTCGAGCAGGGCCTGCCCTCTCCCGCGCCGGTCAACTCCCGCGAGATGGCGGAGGCCGTCCGCAAAGCCGTGACGACGGAGCTGATCGGCGGCCGTACGCTGCCCGGAATCGCCGAGCAGGCCCGCAGGCTGGGCAACCAGATCGGTGCCGCGCGCAGCCTCGCGTTCACCGAACAGGACTCGGCCGCCGATCTGGAGAAGTGGGCTCAAGGGCTCATCGCACCGCCACCGGTGCCGGTGTGGTCGAGGCCGGTGGGCTTCCTGATCGCGGTGGCCGGCGCGACGACGTTGTTCAGCACCCTCGTGTCAGGTCTGGGCGCCTGGCCGTTGCTGCTCATGGTGCCGCTGTGGCTCGGGCTGGTCAGCCTGGTGTCCGCTCACTCCCCTGTCGGCCTCGATCTCGCCTTCCTCTACGCGATCACGTTCTTCGCCGCGAGTCTCGGCGGCGCGGTGGGACTGGGCAACGCGCCGGACGGCTCACCGGGCCCGCTCGCCGCCGCGGGGTTCCTACTGGGGACCGTTGCGGTGGCGTTGTTGTCGACGTACCTGGTGTGGCGCGGTGTGGCCGGACAGTGGGGCGGCGACGTGCCGCTGCGTCAGGCCGCCGCGGCCGACAAACGCCTGTCCGGCCAGATGTCGCGGACCATCGCGCAACGCTGGTCGCCCGCCGATCGCAGCCGCCGGCTCGCGGACTCGCTGCTCGTGGTCGCGGGCGGGGTCGACGCGGTGGTCGAGGTGTTCCGGGAAGCGATCGACGACGCCAAGGACCCCGGTGGGGAGCACACGTTCGGCGACTCCTCTGCCGGGCTCGCCGAGGTGCTGCACCACGACCTGGTGGCCGTCACGCTGGAGGTGCTGCGGCCGTCGTTCGACGCGATCGCCTCGCGGCTGCCGCTGTCCGGTGACTCGCAGCGGTCCCTGGTGCGGGCGCGGGAACTCCTGGCGGTGTACGACGACCACCTCGAACACGCCGGTCTGCGTGAGCTGCCCTCGTTCGTGACCGACGACGGGCCACGGCGACGGCTCGCCGCGACGCTGTGGCAGAGCTCGGCGTCGTCGCGGGGGATCTTGCAGCTCAACGAACGCAGCCGGATGACGCAGCTGTGCGCGGCGGAGGACGTCCGGCTGCTGCAGGCCGATGGCGCGAAGGTCGTGCACTTCGCGTCCGCGGACATGGACCTGCCGCCGATCGACAACGGTTCCGACGAGGTCATCCGCACCAAGGGCGACGCGGTCGGCGCGTTGCGGCTGACGCCGATCCTCGCCCGGTACGTCGAACGCGAGGTGCAGACGCAGTGACCCACGAGACTCTGGCCGGGCGGGATCCGTCCGGCCGCGAGGCGTCCTGGCTGATCCAGCCGCTCGACGCGGACCGCGTGAAGACCGCCGACGGCACCACGCTGGTGCTCAAGTCGTTGCCCGCCGAGGCCAACCCGGTCGAGCTGGCCACCGCGGAAATGCTGCTGGACAACGAGATCCGCGCGTTGACCCGGCTGCACACCCGCTATCTCAGGCCGTTGCCGGAGCTGCCCACGATCGTCGGCTACGACTTCGACTCCGCCGAACCGTTCCTGCTGCTGGAACCGCCGGTCGGCAAGTGCGTCGACGGTGGGCTGCGGACGTTGCTGATCGACGAACGCCGCCGGTTCATGATCGGCCTGTTCCGCGCGCTGGCCCAGCTCGACGCGGTGGATCTGGTGCACGGTTCGGTCGGGCTCTCGTCGTTGTGCTGGGACGGCGCCACGACCCAGCTGACCAATCTCGAGCACGCGGTCGGCACCGGCGAGGCGTCGCGCTTGTCCCGCAACGGTTCCGTCGCGCATCCCGGCCACGACGTGCGCGCGGCGGGCCGGGTGGTCTACGAGCTGTTCACGGGCAAGAGCGTCGCTGTTGGTGATACCCCGGACCTGGCGTCGCAGCCCGAGGTGCTGGCGTCGTTGCTGCGCGGCGTGTTCGACCCGGATCCCCTGTCGCGTCCCACCGCCGTGCAGATGCTGGAACGCCTCAACGACAGGGATCCGCTGCCCAGGCCGGTCGACGTGACGTCCGCGATGAAGCCGGGCTACGACAGGTTCGACGAGCTGCGGCCGCCGAAAGCGGTGGAAAAGCCCGTTCTGCAACCGACCGTGTCCCGCCCGGCGCCTGTTTCCCCCAAACCGCAGCAGATTCCTCTCGTTCCGCTGGCTGTTGTCGTCTTTCTCGTGGTGGCGGCGATCGCGATCCTCGTGGCGGTGATCTGATGACGACTCCCAGCACCAAACGCGTGCAGTGCCCGATCTGCCTGGAGTCCTTCGCCTGGCGCGAGGACGCCCTGTACCGGCGGGTGGTCGACGACAGCGGCGCCCGCTGGGTCAAGGCGGACCTGACCGGCATCACCAACGAGGTGAAGCGCAAGGACCGCCGCGCCCGTTGCTACGTGAAGTGCCCCAACCCCGGCAAGGAGAACCACGAGCACTACCTGCCGGTCTCGCACCGCGACCACGGCGATCCGATCGTCATCGGGATGGTCGGCCGGCACGCGTCCGGCAAGACCCACCTGCTGACCGCGATGATCCACGAGGCGTTGCGCGGCGATCTGCGCCATCACGGCCTGACGTTCGAGCCGGCCGACGAGCTGCGGCACGCGGCGTTCCAGCGCGAGATCGACCAGCTCATGCGCGGAAACAAGCTCAACGCCACCAAGGATCTCCGTGAGGACTTCGCCACCTATCTCCTGGTCCGCACGGCGTCGGGGTCCACTCGGCCGATCGTGTTCTTCGACGTGGCCGGTGAGGACTTCGTGCAGTCCGGGCCGCATTCGCTGGGCGGGCAGTTCGTGCTCGGCGCGACCGCGTTGATGTTCGTCGACCATCCGGCGAGCGCGGTTCCGCAGTTGCGCGGTGACAAGGACGTCGACCGCAATCCGGCGTTCTCCGGTGCCCTGGAACGGATGGGGCGCCGCGCGGACATGAAGAAGCTGCCGGTCGCGGTCGTTCTGTCCAAAGCGGACGAACTGCGTTACGAACATCCCGTCGACTACTGGATTCGGCAGGACGATCTGCGCGAACCTCTGGACGCCCAGGTGATTCGCGAGGAGTCCAGGGACGTCTACGCGTTCCTCGACCGGTACGAGGCGAAGCACATGCTCGACGTCTTCGAACGGTTCGAGCGCAGCACGTTGCACGTCGTGTCGGCCACGGGTTCCCAGGCCGACGAGAACAACCTGTTCCCGCGCGGTGTCCGGCCCGCCCGTGTGCTCCGGCCGTTGCTGGCGTTGCTCGCGATGAGTGGGTTGGTCGACCATCCCGAGGCTGTGGAGGTGGGCACGTGAACCGGTTCGCGATGTCACTGCGTGAGTTGGTCGGCCACTCAGAAGGTACAGAGGTGGG
>JAVXWK010000588.1:0-5205 GCA_032230575.1 Pseudonocardiales bacterium
CACCTGGTTGATCATCTGACGAGTGCGGGCCGTGGTGCGGGCGGCGAAGCTCGCCGCCCGCACCTCGGTCAGATCCCGAGGGGAAGCACCCACCTCAGCTCGGACTTGATGTTCGGACGGCCGTCCAGCGGGTTCTCCCCCGCGATGCCACCGGCCGCGATCTTGTCCAGGGTCTTGAGGCCCTCGGGCAGGATCTGGCCGAACACCGCGTAGTTCGGGCGCAGGATGCTGTCGCTCTGCACGAGGAAGAACTGCGAGCCGTTCGTGTCAGGACCGGCGTTGGCCATCGCGAGCGTGCCGCGCGGGTAGATGCGGCGCAGGCCCGTCGGGTCGTTCGGCGCCGGCTTCAGGTCGGTCGGCAGCTCGTCCTTGTACTTGTAACCGGGGCCGCCCTCGCCCGTGCTGGACGGGTCGCCGCACTGCAGCACCTTCAGCGTCGGGTACGCGGTGAGGCGGTGACAGTCGGTCTGGTTGTAGAAACCGCGCTGTGCGAGGTGAATGAAGCTGTGCGTGGTGCACGGCGCCTTGGTGCGGTCGAGCAGCAACGGGATGTCGCCCTGGTTCGTCTTGACCTTCACCAGGACCTTGCCCTTGGTGAACCACGGGTCGTGGGGCACGGACACCGGACGAGCGGGAGGTTCGTCCGGCGTCACGGTGTAACCGCAGTCGGGTCGTGCCTGTGGTTGCGCGGACGCGGCTCCGGGCGTGATGAACCCGACGGCCAGTGCCGCCACTGCCAGACCAGCTGCGATTCGCCTCATGCGCGATTCCTAGTGGAACTGACGGTGACCCGGCAAGGTTTAACCAATCACTCAGTTGTCGGTGTCCTCGGTGATGTCGTACTCGCAGGTCGCTTCCTTCCCCGCGTTCGAGATCTCCTTCTCCTTCTCGACGCGGAGCTTGCAGGTGACCTGGTTGTCCGACTTGACCTTCAGGGTGACCTTGCCGAGCGCGTTGGCGAGCATCGCGCGGTTCTTCACCGGCAGCTCAACGGTTTCGGTGGTCGAGCTGCCGCCAGGTACGACCAACGAGATCTCGGCCTTGCCGGTGCCCTCTACGTCGTAGAACGCCTCGTAGGTGTAGCTCTTCTGGCCACAGGCCGCGAGCGCCAGCACGGGAATCAGCAGGAGGAGTTTCTTCATGACTCGAATTCTGGTGATCGGCTCGCGCCGGTGCTTCTGTCCACAGACGGGTTGTGGGTCCTACTTTTGGCCGACCAACCGGTATTCCCAGGCCCAGGCGGCGATCTCGACGCGGTTGCGAGCGTCCAATTTGGCCTGAACGCTCGCCAGGTGTGTCTTCACCGTGCCGATGGAGATGAACAGCTCCTGTGCGATCTCCGCGTTCGTCTTGCCTATGGCGGCCAGTTTCACGACGTCGAGCTCGCGCGCGGAGAGGTTGTGCGGCTGTTGGGGTGTCGGCGTGTTCATGTGCTGCAACAGCCTGACGGTGACTGACGGGCTGATGAGCGCATCGCCCGTGACGGCCGCGCGAATCGCTTCGATGAGCAGGTTGGGGCCTGCGTCTTTCAGGAGGAACCCGCACGCGCCGTTCTTGAGCGCTGTGTGCACGTACTCGTCGTGGTCGAACGTCGTACACACAACTACGTGCACGTCGTTCGCGATCTGTTTGAGCGCTTCGAGTCCGTCCATGCGAGGCATGCGGATGTCCATCAACGCGACGTCCGGCTTGGTGCGGCGTGCCTCGGCCACGGCCTCCACGCCGTCCCGCGCCTCCGCCACCACCTCGATGTCCGGCTCGGCGCCCAGAATCATGCCGAACCCGGTGCGCACCATCGCCTGGTCGTCCGCGACGAGAACCCTGATCACGCGGTCGCCTTTCCTGTCGGGAGTGCGGCGTCGACGACCCAGCCGCCGTCGATACCGGGCCCCGCCTTGATCCTGCCACCGAGCGCCTGCACGCGTTCGGTGAGTCCGATGAGGCCGAACCCGTTGCCCTGCCTCGCGGGCCTGCCGTCGTTGGCGATCCGGACCGTGACCCAATCAGGTGAAGTCTGGATCTGGACGTCCACTTTGGTCGCTTCCTGGGCGTGTTTGCGGATGTTGGTCAACGACTCCATGACCACGCGGTGCACGGAGCTCGCGACCTCGAGCGGCAGAGTCGCCGTGTCGCCGTGGATTTCGAGGGTCGCTCGTGGTTCGGCCTCGATGAGCGGCTCGATGTCGACGATGCCCGCGACAGGTGCCACGGGGGCGTCGTCGCGGAGCATGCCGACCATGCGGCGCATCGCGGTCATGGCCTCGCCACCGGCCTGCTCGATGCGTTCGAGGGCTTGTCTGGCCTGCTCCGGGTCGCGTTCGACGATCCGGCTCGCGCCCTGGGCCAGCACGACCATGCCGGTGATGTGGTGGCCCACGAAGTCGTGCAGGTCCCTGGCGAACTCGGCCTTCTGCTCGGCCTGGACAGCCGCTACCTGCTTCTCCCTGGCATTGTCGAGCAGGCGCAGGTAGCCGACGAGCGCGAGCACACCGATGACGACGACCAGCAGCCCCATGGCCAGGGTGATCTCGGTGGGGCCGAGCGGGTAGCGCACGGGCTGCGTGACCAGCGCGATCACGATCCCGCCGAGCAGCGGCGCGTCCCGCCACGACCTCGCCCGGTGGGCGGTGACCGCCAGCACCCCGGTCAACGCCAGGCTCTCGGCCAGGCCGAACTCCTTCTCGAGCGGGTTGACCAGGGTGAACGTGATGGACGCGATGACCGCGAGTGCGGCCAGCGCCCGGTGAGGACGCAGCCAGGCGACCGCGGGCAGCAGGACGCACGCCAACGCGGCCCAGCCGGTCCACGGGTACAGGCCGGGTGAGCGGAACAGGCCGTAGTACCAGTCCACGAAAGCGGCGGCGACCAGGGCGGCGATCGCGCCGTACCTCCAGAGCATGGCAATGACCTTATGCAGTTGTACGGGCCTCGCAGATCGGCCGAAAGACAGAGGCCGGCCGTGCTGGAGGGGGAGGTTTCTGCTCGTCATCTGCCGTTTTCTGGTCGTCGTGAACAACTACGCTTCCGCCGCGGTCGACCTCGTGAAGGTGTACGGCTCCGGCGACACCGCGGTTCGAGCACTCGACGGGGTGACCGTCGGGTTCCGGCCTGCCGCCTTCAGCGCGATCATGGGGCCGTCCGGGTCCGGCAAGTCGACCCTGATGCACTGCCTGGCCGGGCTCGACACGGCCACGTCCGGCGCGGCGTTGCTGGGCGGCAAGGACCTGACGCGGCTCTCGGACAACGCGCTGACCAAGGTGCGGCGCGACCGGATCGGGTTCGTGTTCCAGGCGTTCAACCTGCTGCCGACGCTGACCGCCGAGCAGAACATCCTGCTACCGCTGAACCTCGCCGGACGACGCGTGGATCGCGCCTGGTTCACGCAGCTCGTGGAGGTGCTGGGGTTGTCGTCACGGCTGTCTCACCGGCCGTCGGAGATGTCCGGCGGGCAGCAGCAGCGCGTGGCGCTGGCCCGTGCGCTCGTCACGCGGCCTGACGTGATCTTCGCCGACGAACCCACCGGCAACCTGGACTCGCGGACGTCCGCGGACGTGCTGAACCTGCTGAGGCAGGCCGTGCGCGAGTTCGGACAGACGATCGTGATGGTCACGCACGACGACCGCGCGGCTTCCTACGCCGACGTCGTGGTGCGGATGGCCGACGGGCGCGTTGTGCAGGCGGTCGCCGCATGAGGAAGTTCCTGCCCGTCCTCTCGATCACGATCGCGGCGTTCTTCGCCTACTCGACCGTGCTCGCCAAGGACATCACCGAACGTTCGCTCGCGGTCAAAGCAGCTCGGCTGGTCGAGGTGTTCGCGTTGCTCGGCGCGTTCGTCACCGTCGCCATGATCGTGGCAGCGCTGGTCTCCACCTCGACGTTCCGCATCGTGTTCGCTCAGCGCATGCGGGAACTGGCGCTGCTGCGGGCCATCGGCGCCACACGGGGCCACCTGGCGCGACGGCTGGTAGGCGAGGGAGCAGCGGTCGGACTGCTCGCGTCGATCGCCGGGGTGGCGCTGGCGGCCGGCGTGGGACAGCTCGTGCCACTGGCGGGGTTGTCGGCGCCGGGATTTCCGCTGACGCCGGCGCTGGTCGTGGTCGTGGGATCGTTCGTGCTGACGACGCTGGCCGTGCTGGCGCCCGCGTGGTCGGCCGCGAAGGTCGCGCCACTGGAGGCACTGCGCACGTCGGCCGTTCAGGACACCAAGAGCCGGATCGGCGGGCCGCGCTGGACACTCGGAATCCTGATGGCGGCTGGTGCGGGTGTTCTGCTGGTCAACGTCGTGGTCGACGGCCTCGCGACCAAGCAGCGGCCGACCGGGATGACCGAAGAACTGCTGCTGCGCACCACCATCAGCGGCGCACTGGCTTTCGGGGCGTTGATCACGCTCGGGCCCGCGTTGATCTCGCCGGTACTCCGGCTGATCAGCATTCCGTTGCGGCGCAGCACGATCGGGTCGCTGGCGGTGAGCGGTGTCGGCGGTGCGCCACGCCGGGCGGCCTCGGTCACCGCGGTGGTCGCACTGGGGGTCAGTCTCATCATCGCGACGCTGACCGGCGCGAACACCTTGCAGGGACTGGGGAAGGCCGAGATGGCGGGCGCGTATCCCGCGGACCTGGAGATCACCGGACCGGTGGACGTCCAGGCCCTGACGGCGGCCGGGCTCACGGATGTGCTTCCGTACCGGCGCACCGAGATCACGGTGAACGGGCGCCTCACCATGCGGGCCACCGATCTGGACATGACCAAGCTCCGCGACCTCGCCGACTTCAAGGTCGACACCGGCGCTCTCCGCGACATGGGGCCGCACAAGGTCATCCTGTCGACCTACACCGCGAGCAGGCTTGGAGTGGCGGCAGGAAGCCAGGTCGACATCAACGGCCGGCAGATGACGGTGGCGGCGACGGTGTTCGGCGGTGTGCCACTCGGCAGTGCGTTGGTGCACACGTCCGATGTGGACGGCGATCCGGTCGGCGCGCTCGCCAACGGAGACAAGGAGAAGGTGCCGGCGGGGTTCGAGGTCGAGTCGCTCACCGACCACCGTCTCACCCAGGAGAACTGGTTCACCACATTGGTGGCGATCGCGGTAGGACTGCTGTTCCTGACGATGTTGATCGCCGTGGTGGGCGTAGGATCGACCACGGCGTTGTCGGTGCTCGAACGGACTCGAGAGTCCGGTCTGTTGCGCGCGATCGGCTTGACCCG
>JAVXWK010000600.1:0-6446 GCA_032230575.1 Pseudonocardiales bacterium
TGCCGCCGGTCCTCCGGCGGGGCCCCACCTCGCGCTGCCACGATGCGGTCGACCGTCTGCCGTAGGCGCGCAGCACTCACGGGCTTGAGGACATAGTCGATCGCGGACAGGTCGAACGCCTCGATCGCGGCGTCCTCATGGGCCGTGACGAACACGAGCGCCGGAGGATCGGCGAACCGCTGCAGGACGCGCGCGAGCTCGGTCCCGCTCATGCCGGGCATGCGCACGTCCAGGAAGACCGCGTCGAAGTGCTCTCGGGCCATCTGCGCGAGCGCCTCCGACGCCTCTGAGGCGGTGCGCACCTCGTCGATCTCCGGCAGATCGGCGAGCAGCTCGGCCAGATCTTCGAGCGCGTGCGGCTCGTCGTCGACGGCCAGCACGGTGAGTGGCGTCATGACGCTCGCACTCCCGCCCTGAACTTTGGCACGCTCATCCGGACGGCGGTCCCGCCGCCGTCTCGTTCCTCCACACTGAGGCCGTACTCAGGCCCGAAGGTCGTCCGGAGCCGGTTGTGGACGTTCGGCAGACCAACGCCGTCGGACTCGCCCTCCAGAAGCCGCCGGACGCGATCCACGTCGATGCCCGGCCCGTCGTCGCGCACGATGATCTCGACGTCCGCGTCGAGGTCGCACCCCTCGATCTCCACCGTGCCGCCCCGGGAAGTCGCCTCGATCCCGTGGCGGATGGCGTTCTCGACGAGCGGTTGGAGGGACAGGATCGGTACCACGACCATGAGGATCTCCGGGACCACGTTGACGCGGACCTGCAGTCGCTCGCCGAACCGTGCCTGCTCGAGCCGCAGATACCGCTCGACGTTGTTGAGCTCGTCCGCCAGCGTCACGTAGGCCCGCTCGCCCCGGAAGGCGTAGCGCGTGAACTCGGCGAACTCGATGAGCAGCTCGCGCGCCTCGTCGGGACGCGTCCGCGTGAAGCGCGCCACGGCCGCGAGTGCGTTGTAGATGAAGTGCGGTGAGATCTGCGCCCGCAGGGCACGCAGCTCAGCCCGGGCGACGCGCTCTCGCTGGGTCTCCAGCTGTGCCAGCTCGAGCTGGGCGGCCACGAGCGACGCCGTCTCGGAGACCACGCGCGTGTCCTCCGGGCTGGGATCCTCGCCCGGGCGGTAGAACGCCAAGAGGCTCCCGACCCGCCCACCGTCGGACACCATGAGCGGCGCGGCGACAACCGATCCGAAGGGCTGATCTCCGGCCAGCTGGTCGAGGTGCAGTTCGACTTCCAGCTTGTCTCGTTCGGCGCGCGGGCACCAGGCGGGAAGCGGCGCTCCGGCGGAGAGCAGACCGTCGGGCGCACCCGTGGACGCCACGATCCCGGTGACGTCGGCCAGGGCCACGGCAGGGGCCTGCACGAGCGACTGCAGGTGCTTGATCGACCGGCCACCGGCAGCAGGGGTGAGCCCGTGGCGAAGATGCGGCAACGTCGCGGTCGCGGCGTGCACGGCGATCCTCATCGTCTCTTCCTCGGGGGTGACCACCCGGTGAGAGACCCGGCGCAGGCGCAGGGCAGCGACCACCGAGGCCGCAGTGACCCAGCCGAGCACCACCCCGAGAACGACATCCATGGCTCTCCTGTCCCTCCTTCGCGACAACGTACCCGCTGCGTGCGCGGCCCGGGCCGCTCCAGACGGTCACAAGAGCGTCCGCGCGCCCCCGCGAGGACCGGTGGTGCTCGCTAATCGACCGTTCATGGACGCGGCGGAACCGTTCGTCCGCCTGTCGTTGCGAGAGCTGAAAAGCGGCCATAGCTTCCCGCGGGTTCGCCAAGCGGGGAGAGCGGGAGAGCGATGCGGGTCTGGGTGCTGGTCTGGGGAGCTGCGGTGGCAGGGGCGGCGGGTCTTGCCGTGCCGGAGATCGCCGGCGCGTCCAAGCCGAGGTGGATCGCCGCATGGGGCGCTCCGGTCGGATCCGTGGCAGTGAGCGGGATCCCGCTTGCGACCGGCACCAGCGCGGCCAACACCACCATGCGCAGCGTTGCCCGGGTGAGCATCGGGGGATCGGCTGTTCGCATCCGCGTGAGCAACGCGGCCAGCGTCGACGCACCCCTCACCATCGGCCGCGCCGCCATCGGACTGCAGAAGACGCCTGGCTCGCCCGAACTGGTCGCAGGCTCGCTGCGCCCGATCACCTTCAACGGCCAGCCAGGGATCACGCTGCCACCCAAGACGGACGCTGTCTACTCCGACCCGATCGAACTCCCGGTCAAGGCCCAGCAGGATCTGGCCGTCAGCCTGTTCCTCCCGGGTCCTGAGAACCCGCCGTCGCCCGGCGCCAGCTACAGCACGCAATTCGCGGCCGCCTCTGACGCGGGCGATCTGACCCAGGACGTGCCTGGCACCGCGTTCACCGGCAGCGGGACGAGCACGTTCGCCCTGACCGCGGTGGACGTCCTGACCACCGAGGCCGACGGCGCCATCGTCGGCCTGGGAAGCTCGACCTTCCACGGAAGCAACTCCACGCAGGACGCCTACAACCGGGTGCTCGACCTGCTCTCGACCCGCATCAACGCCGGGATCCCGAGCGGGACGCAGAAGGGCATCGTGAGCGCCGGCATCGGTGGCGACACGCTGCACGCCGGGTTGGACCGGCTCGACCGCGACGTTCTCACGCAGTCGGGTGTTGCGGGGGTGATGGTCTACGACGTCAACGACCTCAGCTCGCGCACGGCCGAGGAGGTCAAGGCCGACTACCGGATCCTGATCGCACGCGCGCACGCGCGCGAAGTTCGGGTCCTGTGCCCAACGTGGCCGCCCGCCGCACAGTCGGCACCCTCGACGGTGCGCAGCAACGAGCGCCGCAAGCTCAACACTTGGCTTCTGCAGGGCGGCGAGTGCGACGACATCGTCGACTGGGACTCCGTCCTGCGCGGCGCGGTCGCTGAGGACGAGTACGACCCCGCCTATCTCAGCGACGGCATTCACCCGAACCCGGCCGGGCACGCGGCGATGGCCGACGCGACGCCGCTCCGCTGGTTCCGGTTCACCGTTCCCGGGCCCGCGGAAGCGGCTGCGCCGGCGGCACCGACCTGCACTGCGGGCTCCGTGCTGTCCGTGCGCTTCAACGCGCCCGCCGGCGCGCACGTGAAGTCGGCCCGTGTCTACGTCAACGGCCGCCTGGCACGCGTGTACCGGCGCTTGCGCGGACGCAGCGCCACCGTGCGGTTGCGGCGGCTGCCGGCCGGCGAGGTGACGGTGAGGATCGCCGCGAGGACCGCGAAGGGCAAGGCGTTCACGCGCACGAAGCGCTATTCGCTCTGCGGATGATCGCGCGCCTGCTCGGAGCCACGATCGCTTTGCTTGCGCTGTCGGCGGCGACCGCGCACGCCGACGCGCAGTGGATCGCTGCGTGGGGATCGACGCTGACCGGATCCGCCGACCCCGGCCCGGCGAACGCGACGGTGAGGAACATCCTGCGCGTCTCGGCCGGCGGCCAGCGCATCCGCATCCGCGTCGCGAACCCTGGGGAGAGCGGACCGCTCGTGATCGGCGCGGCCTCGGTGGCCCAGCCGGTCGAAGGCGTCGGGCCCGGCATCGTTCCCGGCACCAGCCGGCCCATCACGTTCGGCGGCCAGCCGGGCGTCACGCTGCCACCCAAGACGCAAGCCATATACAGCGACCCCGTCGACCTTCCGGTCGCTGCTCAGCAGCATCTCGCGGTCAGCCTGCACCTGCCGGCGCAGACGGAGCCGCCGGCGTATGCCGCGACCTGGAACGCCTCTTACGTGAGCGCCGACGGATCCGGGGACCTCACCCGCCAGGACGGTGGCGACGGCTTCGGGATGCTTCCCACCAGCGCCACGGGGTCGATGGACGGCCTGCCGCTCAACTGCGCCGGCTGCACCACCTACGCCCTCACCGCCGTCGACGTCCTCACCACCGAGGCAGACGGCGCGGTCGTGGGCCTCGGCAGCTCGACGTTCCACGGCTACAACTCGACACCCGGCGGCTGGAACGCGATCCTCGACCTGCTGGCCGTGCGCAACACGAAGGAGATCCCGGCGGGGCAGCGGAAGGCGATCGTCAACGCCGGCATCGGCGGCGACACGCTCCACGCGGGGCTCGACCGGATCGAGCGCGACGTGTACTCGCAGTCAGGGGTGGCGGCGGTCGCCCTGTATGACGTCAACGACCTCGGCAGCCGGACCGCGGTGGAGATCATCGAGGACTACCGGATCGTGATCACCCAGGCGCACGCCCGTGGCGACCGCGTCTATTGCCCGACCTGGCCGCCCGCCGCCCAGTCCGCGCCGTCGACGATTCGCAACAACGAGCGTCGCAAGCTCAACACCTGGATCCTCAACAGCGGCGAGTGCGACGACATCGTCGACTGGGACGCCGTGCTGCGCGGCGCCGTCGTGCAGGACGAGTACGACCCCCAGTACTACAGCGACGGAATCCATCCGAACGCCGCCGGGCACGCCGCGATGGCGGCCGCCACGCCGCTGCGCTGGTTCAACACCGCGCCGAAGCCCACCACCTTCGCCTCCGACCTGGGGTTGCCGTCCACGGGCAAGTGCGTCAGCCGGCGGGTCTTCCGCATCTTCCTCGCGAATCCGCGGGGCACGCGTCTGCGATCCGCCCGCGTCTACGTCGGTCGCAAACGGGTCCGCGTGCTGCGGGGCGCGCGTCAGCTGCGCGCCGCGATCGACCTGAGGGGACTGCCTCGGGGGACCGTCAAGGTGCGGATCGTGGGCCGCGGCCGCAACGGCCGGACCTACGTCCGCACTCGCACGTACCGCACCTGCGCTCCGAAGTAGACCGCTGGTCCCTGCCGCTCAGGGCGGTGCCGTGACCGCAGATCACGGTGTTCTCACCGTTCGTCACCAGACTCTTGTGTGGCACCGGAGGCGACCGGAACCATCCCTTCGGGGGGCCTGCGTGCCTCGAGTCAAGCAGTGCGAACGCGTCCTAGGGAGGGAACAGCGTGGGAGAGATGACCGTGCCGTCGCCGGCGGCCAAGCGGCCGGCGATGAAGCAACTGTGGTTCTGGGTCCTGTTGGCCATCGCATCGGGCTCTGTGTACGGCCTGGTCGCGCCTGACTCCGCCCTCCAAGCGAAATGGCTGGCGGATGCGTTCATCCAGCTGATCAAGACGATCACCGCCCCGGTGGTGTTCGTGACCGTGATCATCGGGATCGCGAGTCTCGGCAACCTGTCCCGCGCCGGTGGCCTGGCCGGTCGCGCACTGGCCTACTTCATGGGGGCGACGAGCGTCGCCCTCGCGCTCGGCCTTCTCGCCGCGAACATCGTCAAGCCGGGCCAGGGGTTCTCCGGCACGGCCTCCGCCGACGCCAAGGCCGCCGCCGCCGAGCAGATCAAGAATGCCGGCGAGAGCACGGGGTTCGTCGCCTTCATCACCGAGGACATCCTCCCCACGAGCTTCGTCCAGCCGTTCGTGGACAACGTGATCCTGCAGGTGCTCGTCCTGGCCATCCTGACCGCCGTCGCCATCTCGACGCTGCCGACGGATCGCCGCACCCAGGTCCTCGGCGTGTTCGACACGCTCTCGCGGGTGGTCTTCTCGATCATCCGGATGGTGATGTGGGTGGCGCCGCTGGGCGCCTTCGGCGGCATGGCCTTCACCGTTGCGAAGTTCGGCGGCGGGGCGCTGGCGAACCTGGGAGCGCTCGCGCTCACCTTCTGGGGAACCTGCGCGATCTTCGTGTTCGGCGTCCTCGGCCTCGTGGCCCGGGCGTCCGGGTTCAGCATCTTCAAGTTCGTCCGGCTGTTGAAGGACGAACTGCTGATCATCGTCGGGACGTCGTCGTCGGAGCCGGTGCTGCCGCGCCTGCTCGCGAAGCTGCAGGTGGCCGGCGCCTCTCGCGACTCGGTCGGTCTGACGATTCCCACCGGCTACTCGTTCAATCTCGACGGCACGTGCATCTACCTCACCCTCGGCGCGCTGTTCATCGTGCAGGCGACGGGGCAGGACATGAGCATCGCCCAGCAGCTCGCGCTCGCCCTCGTGATGATCATCACCTCCAAGGGCGCCGCCGGCATCACCGGTGCGGGTCTCGTGACCCTGACCGCATCGCTGCAGGCGTTCGGCGGGGAGTTCTTCACCGCTGAGTCGGTCGCCGTCGGCATCGCGCTCGTGGTCGGAATCGACCGGATCATGAGCGAGGGTCGCGCGCTCACGAACTGCATCGGCAACGGCGTCGCGACGTTGGTGATCGCGAGGTGGTCGGGCGAGCTCGACCAGCGCCGCCTGCACTACGCGCTGGACAACCCGAGGTGGGCCGAGGCCGAGACCGAGCTGATGCTGGCCGGAGCCGATCTCAGCGAGCTCCCGAGCCCGGAGGACGCCACCCGGAACGGAAGCGGTCGCTTCGAAGGCGGTTCGATACTCCCGGGCGGCTTGACGCACCTTCCCGTCACGCCTGCGGCCGCAGCCGAGGGTCACACCCTGGAGTACCACTTCGGAGGCAAGACGTAC
>JAVXWK010000623.1:0-3434 GCA_032230575.1 Pseudonocardiales bacterium
GACGCACTACGCGCACGCGGCAGCAGGGTCGAAACGATCTTCCCGGATGACGACGCGCTCCGCGCATTCTGCGACAACGTGATGGATCCGTCGACGCGTCCGCCCGCTGCGCGAGCAGGTTACAACCAAGGCAGAGCCCTCGCCGAACCGCTCACCAAATTCTGGCTCTGACGCCTTAGGCCGCCCGAGCGGTAACGGCACTTCGGTGCGTCGCCTAGATGCGTTCCACGAAGGGCGCTCGCCATTCTGGCGCTTGGAACGGCTGCGCGTAATACCGAGTCTCGCGAAGAATTCGCCCGTCAGAAGCCAGCTCGAGCACGTCGACCACGCGCCACACGTCATCGCCGTAGTCGTTGACCCCTTCGAGAACCCATGTGCGGTCAGCACCCACGACGCGCCGGATCGAAACCGACGGAGGATCGGCTCGTGCCGCGAACTACATCACGGGCACCGCACACCCGGATCCCGGCTGGACCGGCAAGCTGTCGATCTCCAAGCAGCACGACCAAGGTGTCGTGGTGCTCAGTGCGCCAGCCACGTCGAAGTGGCCGGGCATCACGCCGGCACCGCTGCTGCCGCTCGGCACTCTGGACGCCAATCAGGGCGCACTCAAGAACCAGACCTTCACCTTGGTCGGCTACGGCGTCGACATCGGCGACAAGAAGGCGCAGATAGTCGTGACGGAACGGCGCTTCACCACGTCGTTCCTCAAGAACGTGCAGAGCCAGGTCGTCGTCTTCCAGATCAACGACCGCGACTCCAAAGCTGGCGGCGGCTCCTGCTTCGGCGACTCCGGCGGGGCGACGTTCCTCGGCCCGTACGTGGTCGGCGACGCCTCCTATGTGAACTCGCTGACGTGCAACGCGACCGGCAGCTACCAGCGGGTCGACACGGCCTACTCGCGGGCCTTCCTGGCGCGCTTCATCTAGCCCGGGAGGCTGACTCTTCCCAGCCTGCCGGGCGTCATCGCGTCTCGCGCTTGTAGACGATGTCGATCTTGTACGACAGCAGAGGGAGCGAGCTCGGGTCGATACCCCATACCGGCACCGGTCGGTACTGCATCGTGAACTGGTTGTGGATCGCCACGGCGCTGCCGCCGTAGATCTGTCCCAGGTGGTCGCTGTTGTTGGCGAAGCTGATGTTGCACGGGCTGTAGACGAACATGTTGACCGTGCTGGAGAAGTTGAACTGGTTGTCGGTCGTGATGCCCGGCGTGACGCAGGGCGTCGTCGCCGCGTCGTAGGGGACCACCCAGTGCAGCGTCCGCACGCTCGCGTCCGACGACGTGAAGGTGTTCTGCTGCGAGGCAGAGATGCCGCCGTAGGCGAAGATTGCGAGGTCGTTGCTGAGCGGGATGGACTTGTCGCCGGAGAAGTTGACCGCACACGTGGTCTTCACGAGGGTCTTGAAGCCCTTCTTCGCATAGTTGTTGATGATGTTGTTCTTGATGGAGCCGCAGGTGTTGTCGATGAAGACCGTGTAGCCCTGTGCCTGCCAGGCCGCGAGGGTTGCGGCGTCGCCGCGCAGGATCGGGAACGGCATCGCAGGGGGTTTCGCGACGGTCGTGTTGGCGAAGCACTTGCCGGATGTCGAGCAGCCGTTCCAGCTGATGGCCCCGCCGGCCAGCAGCGAGCCGTTGACGGCGTAGTTGCCCGGGAGGGAGATCGAGCCGGTCGACGACAGGACCCGCCCGCCGACCGACCCGTTGGCCCCGCTCGGGTTGCTCACCGAGCCCTTGGCCCAGATGTCGCCGGCGAAGGTGCACCCGCCAGAGACACTGACGTTCCCCTGCGCGTTCACACTTCCGGCGAAGTTCTGGCCGTTGGAGCAGGCGAAGTCCGTGTTGGTGTAGACGTCGGCGTCCGGGCCGTTGTTTCCGGTGAGGGTCGTGTTGTTGTCGAACGTCAGGTTCCCATCGGCGAAGATCGCCTTGTTCAGCGACTTGTCGTAGACCGGCGTGACGTTGATCAGGGACTGCATGTGCCGGGTCTTGACCGGCGCACCCGCCAGCGCATTGGTCGTGCCGTAGCCGTCGACCACGGCCGTGGCGGGCGCGTTCGCCCCGACATCCGCCGTGGTCGGGCAGTGCCCCAGCGCGGTTCCGTCGGCCTTGTAGTAGGTCACGGTGGATCTCGCTGTCGCCCGGTCCGGTGCGGCGTTCACGGCAGAAGTGCCCACAGCCGGCCAGACGCACGGGAGCGCCGTCCCGGAGGCCTGGATCGTGGCGAACGCGGCGTCCACGCCGGCCTCCGCTGCGTTGATCGCGACGGTCCGCTGGCGGTCCTTGCCGGAAGTCTGCTGGCCTGAGATCGCGAGATTGAGGACGAGCAGCGACAGCGTGATCACCACGCCCATCACCATGATGGCGATGACAAGCGTGACACCCTCGTCGTTCGGGCGTGCCGCAAGCCGTTCCTGAGCCATGTGGTGCCTTCCTCGGTGCAGCGGACGTTGGTGCCGGTGGATGAGCTCGCCAACGACTCACGACCCCACGGCGGGGCTCTCCTCCTTGCATCGCTGCCTCCGCGCCGGGTGTTACGCACCGCACGAGATTGAGCACTGTCCGTCACCACAGCTGACCGAACGGCCTAAGCCAACCGAGTGAAAGGCTCGAGCCGCGGTGAGCAGCCTCAGACCAGGCAGGACCGCAGTAGCCGTGCCGCAACATCTGCATGATCGCTGCCGAGGAGACCGGCCGCTGCTAACACGTACTGCTCGTCTACCGTCGTGCGGGCCTTCTCGGGCACCGGCCAGCCACCGGCGAGATCACGCGTCGCGGGAGCCAGGATGCGCGCACGCACCTCAGGGTCTGCGTGCCGCAGCACCCCGCCCGAGCCCACCACGAGCCGCACCTCGCGCAGGTTCTTGCCACCTCGCCCGTGCCGGCGCAGCGCCACCGTGACGGCCAGCTCCGCGAGCCGCGCGTCGACCTCGCGCTCGTCGTCGTCTTCGGGCAGGTACGACGGGTCGTGCGCCCGCCGGTCGGCGGCCCGCCCGAGCATCGACGCCTCTGCCTCGTCCACCAACCGCTCGGCAACGGCCGCCGCGACGACACCCGTCGCGTTCCACCTCGTCCCGAGGTCGCCCTCGACGGTGCGGCTGCGCCACATCACCTCGACCGCGTCGCGGCGCAGCGTGGCGTCTTCACCCACCGGCGTCACCACCGAGTAGACGTCCGTCGTCGCGCCACCGACATCGATGACGAGAACGTCACCGGCACCACCCACGTCACCCTCGCCGTCAGCGAGCAGCTCGACACCGGCCAGAACCGCATCGGGCGTCGCAGCGCGCACCATCGCCGCGAACTCCGGCCGCTTGGACAGACCCTTGCCGCCGATGACGTGCTCGATGAAGACGTTCCGGATGGCAACGCGCGCAGGCTCGCGCGATCCGCTGTAAAGGTGCCGATGGTCGTGGCGGGGAACGTCGAGGTG
>JAVXWK010000431.1:0-4405 GCA_032230575.1 Pseudonocardiales bacterium
CTTCGGAGGCACCTTCGCCAGCGCCTCCAGCAGCACCATCCGTTCCTCGGGGTAGACGCCCGGCGGAGCCGCCGAGTCGGTCAGGTCGTCACTCGCCGACTCGAACCGGAACCACCCGCGCCGTCGCTCGGACAGGAACGTCCGCACCAGGATCTGCCTGGTGTAGGCGTCCAGCGCCTCGTGCCGCTCAATGCGACGCCACGCCAGATAGAGCTTCGTGAACGCCTGCTGCACGAGATCCTCCGCGCGATGCCAGTCGCCGCACAGCAGGTATGCCGTGCCGCGCATGGCGTCGGAACGGGCCGCGAAGTAGTCCTGGAACGCGGCGTCCCGATCACTCATCAGATCTCCCCCTGTCTGCGGTACCGGGTTACTCACGCCACCTGCGCGCCGCCGGGTTGCATGAAACCGAAGGACGTTTTCGACGATCTGTCCGGCCAGGGTGCCACCGGCTGTGACGGTGCGCGTGCCCAAGGTGAGTGCACGGCTCCGACGATCAAGCCCGCATCGCCGAAACGCATACTGATGTCGTGATTTTCCTGTTGCTCCTCGGAGTCCCGGTCGCGCTGGGCCATCTGTACCTGTGGCGCCGGCTGGTCGTGGACACGACGCGCCCCCGCACGCTCGGGCGCCGCATCGGCACGTCGGCCATCATCGGGGCGTTCGTGCTGCTGATGAGCACACTGGTCGTCACGCGACGGGTGCCGCCGGAGTTCGGGAAGTTCTTCGCCTGGCCGGGGTTCGTGTGGCTCGCTGTGCTCTTCTACCTGGCCATCGCGCTGGGAATCGCGGAGATTCCGCGCCGGATCGTGCTGAAGCGAGCGACCCTCGCGCCGGTGGCCGTCGGTGCCGGTCCTGAACCTGTGGAACCTGTCGAGGTCGTGCCGGATCCGGGTCG
Organism: Pseudonocardiales bacterium; assembly: GCA_032230575.1. Classification (GTDB taxonomy): domain Bacteria; phylum Actinomycetota; class Actinomycetes; order Mycobacteriales; family Pseudonocardiaceae; genus Lentzea. The sequence continues at coordinate 899 of JAVXWK010000431.1, forward strand.
CAGGTTGTTCATCTCGCGGTCGGTCGCCATCGGCTCCGGCATCGCCGCGGGCGGCGTCGTCGGCTACGGCATGACGCAGGCGTTGGGCGCACCGCAGCTGCTGCAAGTCCCGGTGACGCTGAACAAGCTCCAGAAGTCCATGTCGGGCTTCCGGATCGCGGTCGTGAGCGACATTCACCTCGGGCCGCTGCTCGGCCGTTCGCACACCGAGCGGATCGTGCGGATGATCAACGAGCAGGAGGCGGACCTCGTCGCGATCGTCGGCGACCTGGTCGACGGCACGGTCGCGGAACTGGGCGAGGCCGCGGCACCGTTGCGGGACCTGGTGTCCAAGCACGGCAGCTTCTTCGTGACGGGCAACCACGAGTACTTCTCCGGCCGTGAGCAGTGGATCTCCGAGATCGAGAAGCTCGGCGTGAACCCGTTGCGCAACGACGGTTTGACAGTTGCCGGTGGACTCGAGCTCGTCGGTGTGAACGACGTGACGGGGAAGTCCTACGGCGACGCACCGGACTTCGAACGCGCTCTCGCGGGTCGCGACAAGAACAATCCTCTTGTCCTGCTCGCGCACCAGCCGGTGCAGGTCGCCGACGCGTCTTCACACGGCGTAGACCTCCAGTTGTCCGGTCATACACACGGTGGACAGATGGTGCCGTTCAACTTCGTCGTGCCGTTGCAGCAACCCAGTGTCGCGGGGCTGTCGAAGGTGGACGACACGTGGCTCTACGTCAGTCGTGGCGCGGGTTTCTGGGGTCCTCCGGTACGCGTGGGCGCCCCTCCCGACATCACGATGATCGAGCTTCGTTCTGCTGGCTAAATCACACTCGCGCGGACTGGATTGCGCGATTGCGGTGTGAAGGCCGTAGAGTGGACGGCCGTGCCCGCGTACGGACCGCGAGGCGGATGAAGGGGGACCCCTGGGGAAATGACCGAGAGCTTCGCCGTCGATCGGCGCAACGAGGCAGAGGCTCGTATTCGGCGTTTCCTGGACCAGGAGAACCCGTCGACACCGTGCTTGGTGATCGACCTCGAGACGATACGCGCGCGCTACCAGGCAATTCGCACGGCGCTGCCGTCTGTCGACATCTTCTACGCCGTCAAGTCCAACCCCGAGTCCGCTGTGGTCGGCACGCTCGTCTCCGAGGGTTCGCAGTTCGACGTGGCGTCGCCCGCGGAGATCGACCTGTGCCTGGCGCGGGGCGCTTCGCCCTCGTCGATCTCCTACAGCAACCCCATCAAGAAGGCCGCTGACATCGCGTATGCCTTCTCGCGCGGGGTGCGACTGTTCGTGTCGGACAGCGAACAGGACGTCCGGTTCGTGGCCGAGCACGCGCCCGGCTCGTCCGTGCTCGTGCGAATCCTTGTACACAGCAAGGGTTCCACGTACCCGTTCGGCAACAAGTTCGGTTGCGATCCGGAGATGGCGACGGACCTTTTACGGCTGGCACACGAGCTGGGCCTCGTTCCTCTTGGCGTCGCGTTCCACGCCGGCTCGCAGCAGCTCTCGGTCTCCGGCTGGGACTCCGGAATCGCCGACGCCGCTCTGATCGCGTCAAAGTTGCGTGCGGAAGGCATCGAGACCACCACCGTGAACTTGGGCGGCGGCCTTCCCGCGGTGTATCAAGAAGACACGCCCACCCTCGAGGATTTCGCCTCTGCCATCGAGGCTTCACTCGCGCGACACTTCGGCGACCCGCGCCCGCGAGTGATGATCGAACCCGGCCGCGCGATCTCCGCCCAGGCCGGGATCATCCGCTCGTCCGTCGTGCTGGTGTCGCGGAAGTCCTATTCGGACGAACGCCGCTGGGTGTACATCGACATCGGCCGCTACCAGGGACTCGCCGAGACCGAAGACGAGGCGATCGCCTATGCACTGCGGACCTCGCGCGACGGCGGCGAAACCGGCCCGATCGTGCTGGCCGGTCCCACGTGCGACGCGGACGACGTGATCTACCAGCACACGCGCTACGACCTGCCGCTGGACCTCGCGGCCGGCGACCACGTGGACATCCTCTGCGCGGGCGCCTACACCTCCTCCTATTCGTCCGTGTGCTTCAACGGCTTCCCGCCCTTGGCCACGTACTGCATCTAAGCCCGTTCGCAATTCACATAGTTTGGAGTGATTGATGTCCGAAGCGCCCTGTCAGACCGAGGCGACCGTCGGTTTGTTCGCGGGACAGCACGTACTTGCAGAGCTCTCGGGTGTGAGCGCGGATCTGCTCGACGACGAGCAGTTCCTCCGACACGCCCTTGGTGAGGTTCTCACGCAGGCCGACGCAACGGTGCTGGAGGTGATCTCCAAGAAGTTCGATCCTCAAGGAGTCACCGTGCTGGCCCTGCTGTCGGAGTCCCATGCGTCGATCCACACCTATCCCGAAGTGGGGTCGGTGTTCGTCGACGTGTTCACCTGCGGTACGCGCGCCAAACCCGCACTGGCCGTCCAGCTACTCGCTGACGCCCTGGGCGCCGCTCACGTGAGCACGGACCTCGTCACTCGAGGCCTCAAGGAGCACGCCGCGTGAACACGATCAACGAACCGCTCGCCGACGGCATGACCCGCCACTGGCAAGTGGACGAGGTGCTGGTCGACACCAAAACCGACTTCCAGCACCTGGTGATCGCCCGCACGGCCCAGGGCATCTCCCTGTTCTGCGACAACGACCGCCAGTCCACGGAGTTCAGCCAGCTGACCTACCACGAGGCCCTCATGGTCCCAGCCCTGCTGCTGGCCGACCAGGTGGAACGCGTGCTGGTCATCGGCTCCTCCGAGGGCGTCGTCTGCCAGATGGCCGTCCAGCACGGCGCGACCGTCGTCGACCACATCGACATCGACGAGCAGGCAGTCCGCCTGTGCGCCGAGCACCTCCCGTACGGCTACACCGTCGAGGAGCTGGCCGAAGCCGAGAAGGGCACCGGCCCCGTCCGCGTGCAGTTCATCGACGGCTTCGAGTACATCCGCACCACCACCGAGAAGTACGACATCGTGCTGGTGGACCTCCCCGACGAGCGCGAGGAGGAAGCCCAGCACAACCGCTTGTACGGCGCCGACTTCCTGCGCATGTGCAAGGCCCTGCTCCGCCCCGGCGGCGTGGTGGTCAACCAGTCCGGCTGCCAGACCATGTGGCGCAACACCACCCTGATCCGCTCCTGGCAGCGCTTCAACGAGGTGTTCGACACGGTCGCGTACTACGGCTCGGACGAGCACGAGTGGGCCTACCTGTTCGGCCGCGCGGACGTGGTCGAAGACCCGACCGCGCTCATGGTCGAGCGGCTGAAGACGGCGGGCTACCAGCCGGAGTCGATCGACGACCTGGCCCTGCTGGGCAACAGCATTCCGCCGTACCGAGTCCGTCAGTCACTGGCCTAGGTTCGGCAAGGTTCGGCACAAAAAGGGGGCGCTTCCCACGGGAAGCGCCCCTTTCGCTTTTTCCTGCGCGGTGATCTGTCCGATGGCGCACCGGCCGACCGAACAGGTCCACGGCCACGATCTGCGCCGCCGTGGCGGTG
>JAVXWK010000682.1:0-5968 GCA_032230575.1 Pseudonocardiales bacterium
CGTCGAGCAGCCCCACGCCCGCGGCCAGCGCGGCCGGCGTGCGATGGGGGTGCTGAACGGCCAGCAACGTGCCGTGCGGGGCTCTGGCGAGCGCGCCGATCACCTGTCCGGGTTCGGCGAACTCGTCGACGTCCGGGCCGGGCACGCGGTCGCGCACCACCCACCCTCGTCGCACTGGGCGTACTCGCAGAGTCATCGAAGTATCATCATCCCTGTGAACGTAGAGATCACGCCCCTTCCGGGTATCGGAACGCGCCAGGACTTCATGATCCGCGCCGGACGCCGCGTCGGCGTGATCACCTACCGGGACGGCCGGTTCGAGCTGATCCTCTCGAAGGCGAGCGATCCCGACTCCTGCGCCGCCTCGATACCCCTCTCACCGGAAGAGGCGAGCACGCTCGCGGGCCTGCTCGGCGCGCCGCAGCTCGTCGCCCACCTGCGCGAGGAGCACCGCGACATCAGCGGCATCACCACGCGTCAGCTGCCGGCCACCGCGTTCGCGAACCACACCCTCGGCGAGACCGCTCTGCGCACGAGGACCGGTGCGTCCATCGTGGCCGTCGTGCGCTCGGGCAACGCGCATCCGTCGCCCGGCCCGGACTTCATCTTCGAGAACGGCGACCTCGCTGTCGTCGTCGGTACCGTGGACGGCCTCGACGCCGCCGCGCAGATCCTCCACGGCGGTTAAGCACAGTGCACGAGACAACTCTCGCCATGATCCAGCTCGGTGGCGTGTTCTTCGGCCTTGGCCTGCTCGGCCGCGTCGCTCGACGGATCGGCATCTCGCCGATCCCGCTCTACCTGATCGGCGGTCTCGCGTTCGGCTCCGGTGGTTTCGTGCCGTTACACGGAATCGACGAGTTCACCCATATCGCCAGCGAGATCGGCGTGGTGCTGCTGCTCCTGCTCCTCGGCCTGGAGTACTCGGCGTCCGAGCTCACCACCGGCTTGAAGCGCTCGTGGATGGCGGGCGTGCTCGACCTCGTCCTGAACTCCGCACCGGGCGCGATCGCGGCGTTGCTGCTGGGCTGGGGCCCGATCGCGGCCCTCGCGATGGCCGGCGTCACGTACATCTCGTCGTCCGGCATCGTCGCGAAGGTCCTCGGCGACCTCGGGCGGCTCGGTAACCGCGAAACACCGGTCGTGCTGTCCGTGCTCGTCTTCGAAGACCTCGCCATGGCCGTCTACCTGCCGGTGCTCACCGCGGTGCTGTCGGGCGTGAGCTTCCTCGGCGGCCTCACGTCGGTCGGCATCTCACTGCTCGCGATCACCGTGGTTCTGGTGGTGGCGCTCAAATACGGCCGGTTCATCTCGGCCATTGTGGACAGTCCGGACCACGAGGTCTTCCTGCTCAAGCTGCTCGGCTCGGCCCTGCTCGTCGCCGGCGTCGCCTCGCAGCTGCAGGTGTCGGCGGCGGTCGGCGCGTTCCTGCTCGGCATCGCGATCTCCGGCTCCACGGCCGAGAACGCGACGCGCCTGCTCGAACCGCTCCGGGACCTGTTCGCCGCGATGTTCTTCGTCGTCTTCGGACTCAACACGCACCCGAAGTCGATTCCACCTGTTCTTGGAATCGCGCTGGCCCTCGCCGCCATCACGGCCGTGACCAAGGTCGTCACGGGCTGGTGGGCGGCACGGCGGCAGGGCATCGGCAAGATGGGCCGCATGCGTGCGGGCGCGGCCCTGGTGGCGCGCGGCGAGTTCTCCATCGTCATCGCGGGCCTGGCCGTGGCGTCTGGTCAGGTGGACGAACGGCTGGCCGCTCTGGCGACCGCGTACGTGCTGCTGATGGCGATCCTGGGGCCGATCGCGGCCAAGTACGTTGAGCCAATCGGGGAATTCTTTCAGCGCAGACGCCAAATGGCCTGAAACAAGTGCCCCGAAATGACGACTCTCTAGTGAGAGCTACGAGAGTGGGGCGAAAGTCATGACCGAACCCGTGGAAGAGGAGTTCACCGGCCGTTTCCTGGTGCTGCTGCAGGAGGACGCCATCGAGGAGGGGGTGGCCGAGCTCGGCGCGATCGCCGGGTTCGACCCGAACAGCGGCGACCTGGACCCGGACGCCGTCGCGGTGTTCCCGGAGATCGGCGTCGCGGTGGTGTCCGGGGACCCGAACCTCCTGACCGAGCTGAACGGCGCCGCCGAGCGCCCAGGCCCGGTCCAGATCGTCGAACCGGAACGCGTCGTGCACGCGTTGGACGCGGCACCGGCCGAGGACGACGTCGAACCCGAAGCCGACGAGTCCGTGCTGACCTGGGGCCTTCAGGCCGTGGGCGCGGACATCAGCACGGCCACCGGCAAGGGCGTCAAGATCGCCGTGCTGGACACCGGCTTCGAGAAGAACCACCCGGACTTCGCCGGCCGCACGATCACCACGAAGTCCTTCATCACGGGCGAGGACGTCCAGGACGGCCACGGCCACGGCACGCACTGCATCGGCACGTCGTCGGGCCCGCGCAAGCCCGCCACGGCCCCCGGCTACGGCATCGCCTACGAGGCCGAGATCTTCGCGGGCAAGGTCCTGTCCAACGCGGGCTCCGGCTCCGACGGCGGCATCCTCGCGGGCATCGACTGGGCGGTCGCCAACGGCTGCGCGGTCATCTCGATGTCCCTGGGCGCCGACGTCGCCCCCGGCACGCCTGCGTCACAGATCTACGAGACCGTGGCCCAGCGCGCCATGGCCAAGGGCACTCTGATCATCGCGGCGGCGGGCAACGCCTCCAACCGCCCGGCCAAGGTCGCCCCGGTGGGTCACCCGGCCCGCTGCGCGTCCATCATCGCCGTGGCCGCGATCGACGTGAACCGCGCGATCGCGTTCTTCTCGTCCGGCACAGTCGACAAGATCGGCCAGGTCGACGTGGCGGGCCCCGGTGTGGACGTCTACTCCTCCTTCAAGCTCCCGGAGAAGTACGCCCGCCTGCGCGGCACCTCGATGGCCACCCCGCACGCGGCCGGCGTCGCGGTCCTGATCGCCGAGAGGACCGGCGCCCGAGGCTTCGAGCTCTGGGCCCGCCTGGCCCTCACCGCCCAGCGCCTGCCCCTCCCGTCCACCGACGTCGGCGGTGGGCTAGTCCAGGCGCCATGACCAGTTCGGTGGACCAGGTGATGGTCTCCGTGACCGAAGGCAGCCTCCCGAAGGTCCTCGACGACCTGCGGGAGGCCGGCCTGGTGGTGGACACGGTCCTGGAGGCCCTGGGCGTGGTGACCGGCACGGTGGAGGTCCGCTCGATCCCCGCGCTGCAGTCCGTACCAGGCGTCATCGACGTAGAACGGCAGTGGCGCGTGCAGCTCCCGCCGTACTGACTAGGCTCTCCTGCGACCCCATCGCCGCCTGATCGAACAAGTGTTCTAGTATGTGCGGCGGGTCACGTCGTTGCGGAGAGAGGAACCTGATCGTGTCGGACACGCTCACCGAGGTCGAGGCAGTCGAGGAGACCGTCGTGGAGGCAACCCCCGCGCCGGCCCCCGAGGCCGAGGCCACCACGCCGGTCGAGGCTCCGGCTCCCAAGGCCGAGAAGCCGAAGCCCGCCGCCCGCGCCAAGAGCACGGCGAAGAAGACCCGCACCGTGGAGCTCACGCTCACGGTCACGGGCACCGCCGAGGGCGAATGGCAGGCCGACCTGGTCCACGGCACGCAGCGCGTCGTGTCGGGCCTGGTGATCCCGGCCATCGCCGTGGCCAAGGCGGCCAAGGAACTGCACGAGGACATCGCCGAGGGCATCGAGGGCGTCCTGGAAGCGGCACGCGACCAGCACCGCACCCGCATGGAGGAGCTGGAAGCCGAGCTCGCCAGGGTGAAGGCGCAGCTGGCCGAGCTCTCCGAGTAGCACACAACAAAGATGGGGCGGTCCGCAACGGCGGACCGCCCCATCTTTGTTGCACACGCGTCTTTCCCGCGCACGCGGGGAATGTACGCGAGGTCCCCGCGTGCGTTCTGACAGTACGAAAGGGCCCCGCGTGCGCTCTGACAGTACGAGAGGGCCCCGCGTGAGGTCTGGGAACGGCTAGCGTGACGGGTCGAGGACCAGCTTGCCCGCGGTCTTGCGGGAGCGGAGGTCCTCGTGGGCCTGGCGGATGTCGGCCATGCCGTACTCGCCGCCGGGAACTGCCTTCAGCTTGCCGTCGACGACGAGCTGGAAAAGTTCGGCCATCGCGCGGTGGGCGAGAGTGCCGTGCTCGGCGTCGCGAACCCTCAGGGCGTGAGGCAGCCACATACCCGCAACGGTCGTGGAGTGCACGAGCAGCGATCCGAGATCGACCGGCTTCGGCCTTTCCCGCGAGGCCATGCCATAAAACGCAAGCCGCCCGAACGGAGCCAGCGCAACCAGCGACTGATCAGTGGTAGCACCCCCGGTCATGTCCAGCACGACGTCCACACGCCGGCCGTTGTTCGCCTCGATCAACGCCGCGGTCATGTCCTCGGCACGCGAGTCGATCGCCACGTCGGCGCCGAGGTCGAGCGCCAACTTCCGCTTGTCATCAGAAGAAGCCGTGGCGATGACCCGCCCGGCACCCCACAACTTGGCCAGCTGCACGGCAATCGTGCCGACACCACCGGCAGCCGCGTGCACGACAACCGACTCACCGGGCTCCTGGTGAGTCGACTTCCGCAGCAGCAGCCACGCGGTGGCGCCCTGCACGACCAACGACAGCGCCGTGAGGTCGTCCACGCCGTCCGGCACGTCGAAGGTGGTGAGCGCGGGCGCGACAGCCTTCTCCGCGTACCCGCCGGAGTTCTTCGTCAGCGCGACAACTCGGCGCCCATCCTCAGTCGTACCAACGACTTCACCGCCGGGCACCAGCGGCAGCGTCATCTTCGCCAGGTAGGAGTTCTCCGCCTGGTGCGTGTCCGCGTAGTTGAGGCCGGCGCGCGAAACGTTGATCAGCACCTCGCCCTCGGCCGGCACCGGGTCGGGCAGCTCCACCTGCTGGAGCACCTCGGGTCCACCGAACTCGGTGATCTGAATAGCACGCACGTCAGCTCTCCTTGAGCGCGATGGAAATGGGGTCCTTCTTGGCGGCTTCGAGGCGTGACCCGTCGGCGGCACGCGGCCCGGGCGGGTTGCGGAAGCCGAACGGCTCCGACTCCCTGCCGGACTGCACGAACCAGGCCTCGCCGGTTCCCGAGCCCTCCACAATGGACATGAACGTGTCCACCACAGCGGACACCGACAGGATCGGCATCCCGATCTCGTCCAGCGTCGACCGCAGCGGCGTGATGATGTTGGTGTCGGCGAAGGCCGGGCACAGTGCGTTCGCCCGGACGTCCGAGTACGCCCCGCCCAGGGCGCGCATCAGGGCCACCACACCTGCCTTGTTGACGCCGTAGATCGGATCGCCGGGCATCGGCATGAGACCTGCCATCGAGGCGGTGGCGATGATCTGCCCGCCACGCTTGCGCAGCTCGGGCAACGCGTAGTGCACGCCGTAGACCACACCGTCGAGGTTGATGGCCATGGCCCGGCGGTACGTCTCGATGTCGAAGTCGTCGCCCAGCGAGCACCCGGTGCCGATACCGGCGTTCAGGAACGCGATGTCGAGCCCGCCGAACTCGCGCACAGCGACAGCGACAGCCTCAGCGGAGTCCGCGGGCTGGGTCACGTCGCAGCGCGCGAACACGCCACCGACCTCGTCGGCGACGAGTTTGCCCTGCTCAACGTCCACGTCGGCCACCACGAGCCGCGCGCCGAGCGATGCCAGGCGCCGGGCGGCCGCGGCACCGATGCCGTTCGACCCACCCGTGATGAGTGCGACTTTGCCGGTGAGTTCCACGGGCACCTGCCTCCATCTATCGCAACATTCCGACCAGTCGGTATGGTCGTCCGCACGACGCTGGACGTCAAGCGGACTGATAGGTACGTTACTAAGCGCTTGCTTAGCTCACCATCCCCAACGAAGGAGGACCCGTGGCCGACAGGGTTGCGATCGTCACCGGCGCGGCTCGTGGCATCGGTGCCGCGGTCGCGCAGCG
>JAVXWK010000691.1:0-5753 GCA_032230575.1 Pseudonocardiales bacterium
ACCTCGGCCGCACCGTCCTCAGTGGACGCGCAGAACGCGACGACCGCGTAGGCGAGGGCCAGTCCGTCGAAAGATCCGTTGTCACGACCGGATAGCAACGTTCTGGCGAGCTGGCGGCGGGTGGCCACGTCCTCCACTGGGGGCAGGTCGTACGGGCTGAGGATGTCACGCAGGACGTCGTTGAGCAGCCGGCTGTTCAGAACGGTGGTCACGCGTCGCCTCCCTGAGGGCCCTACGGTGTCTCGCCCTCAGAACGGTAGGCAACTGTCGACAGTTGGCACAGACGGCTTGAGGCAGCCTTAACATTCACCTGAGGTGTTCGGACCCGTTTCAGCCCAAGGAGTTCGTGCGGCTGAGGCCGATCGCCGTACCGAGAAGCGCGAGGTCACGCGGGTTCACCGGACTCAAACCGGTCAGCTGTTCGATCTGCCAGAGACGGTAGTCGATCGTGCTGCGGTGGATGAACAGCTTCTTGACAGCTACTGCCCGGTTGCCGTCCGCCTCGAGCAACGCCAGCACCGTCTCGACCAGAACGGGGTTCGCGAGCAAGGGCGCGACGACCTTGCCGAGCTCGTCGCGCACCTCCGGAGTCTCCAGTACGGCGTTCTCGAACAACATGTCGTCGATCCGGTACACACCGGGCGGCCGGCCGAGTGACGAGACCAGCGCGTCGATCTCGTCCACCTCCTTGCGCGCCAACGCGACGCGCGCGGCGGGCCGTTCCGCGACGCAGAACCACACCTCGCCGCCGAGCTCCTCGCACACGTCCCGGCACAACGGCAGCGCGGCCGCCTCGGCGAGCGGCAGCAGGAGATGTCCGGATGTCGCCAGAAGCGCTGTCCCACGTTTGCGGAAAGCGCTTACCACTCTGTCTGTCGCGGACCCGCGAGCCAGGACGACCGTGTAGAACGGCGCCGCTCCGTCGGGTGCGTTCCCGGCGAGCAACGCGTCTCCCAGCCCGTCGTCGTCGGCGCAGAACGCGGACATCAGCTCCGCGGCCAGCGCGGTGCCGGCAGCGGCCAAGGCACGGGCGTCACCACCGTCGTCCAGCATCGCCTCGGTCAGCAGCCTGTCCGTGGATCTCAGCGCCACGACCACCTGCGCGACAGGGACTTTCGCCGACGCGAGCCGCGCGCCGACCCGGTGCGCGACCGTCACAGCCGCGTCCTCCCAGCCGTCCGCGGCGGCGGCCGCCCCGCGGTAGACGGCGAGGAACTCCTCGTGCAGCAGGCGACCGACGTCGAAAAGCACGGGCTGCCCCTTCCCATCTTTCGCGCCTTTGAAGGATTTCAGCACCAGCCGTGGGGAAAACCCCAGCATTCTCCAGCGCCACGCCAGTGTTGCCAACCATAACGTCGAGTCACATCCGGTCGCGCCCTGTCACCCGCACGAAAACGGAGACCGACGTGGCACCTCAGCTGCTCGCCCCACCGCGGCCGACGATCCTCACGCCGTCCAGCGCTGCCTGGCGCCAGCTCGCCCACGCCCTGGAGCCCGTCGAGTTCACGCGCGGCGAAGTGATGCTGCGCCTGGGCGTCCGCACCGACGAGCTGCTGGTGATGCGCGCGGGCAAAGCCAAGACGTGCTGCACCTCCACCGACGGCCGCGAACTGATCCTGGACTTCCACTGCGCGAGCGACGTCCTGGTGGAACCAACGCTGTTCGACGCCGCCCCCGCGGTCTCGACAACGATCGCGATCACCGACGTGCAGGCGGGCCGTATCTCGCGCGCCGACCTGACCAAGTGGCTGGTGCTGTGCCAGGAGATCACCGAGCGCCTGCTCGGCACCATAGCCCGCCGCCAGCGCGAGTCACACCAGATGCGCATGGACATGGTGCAGCTGGACGCCCCGGCCCGGCTCGCCAAAGCCTTGCTGCGCCTGGCGGGACGCTTCGGTCAGGCTCAGCGCGGCGCCCTGCTGATGATCGAGGACCTCACCCAGGAGGAGCTCGGCCAGTACATCGGCTCGCGGCGCGACACCGTCAACAAGACTCTCTCGGACTTCGCCCAGCGCGGCTGGATCTCGATCGAGCGCAAGAGCATCTACCTGACCGACCCGGCCCAGCTGTCCCGCCGAGTCCGCGTGGGCATGCCCAACGTCCCCACCCAGCGCTAGCCCCCGCCAAGCCCACCAACGCATGTCTGCGACACCAAGCCCAGCCATGCGCACGACCTCGGACCCGCCACACCCACAACACCAAGCCCTGGCATGCCCGCGACAGCAAACCCAGCCATGCCCGCGACACCGGGCCAGCCATGCCCGCGACCTCGGACCTGCCATGCCTGCGACATCGGCAGGCGGGGGCCACTTCAGGCGCCCCGGCGCACCTGCGGCAACACCTATTCAGAGCAAGTTACTCGTTCAAGACACAGTCCCAGAAAGGTCGCACCATGCCAACGCAAACCCAATCCAGCACAGGCAAAGCCGTGCTGGGAGTCACCGCCGCAATCATCCTCGCGGCACTGGCCAACGCCGCAGTGTCCTATGTGGCCCAATCACTAGGCGCGGATCCGAACATCGTAGAAGGCCTGAAACCACAAGGCTACGTCGTGCTGACCGCAGTCGGCATCATCATCGCCGCGCTAGCCTGGTCCTCAATCCGCAAGCGCGCCAAAGACCCTGCCCGCACGCTCGGCAAACTGGTGCCGATCGTCGTAGCCGTGTCGTTCCTCGCCGACGTCCCGGTGTTCTTCCTGCCAGGCGCATCTGCCATCGGCGTGCTCGCCCTGATGGTCATGCACATCGTCGTGGCGCTCGTCGCCGTCCCGATCCTCCACCGCGTGCTTCCGGTGTAGAACACTCAGCAAACGGCCGGGGACGCGCTCTCCCCGGCCGTTTCCGCGTTCACTCCGAAAGCCCCAACTCCGGCCACACCAACGTAGTCGCACCCCAAGTGAGCCCACCACCGAACGCCGTCAGCAACACCTTCTGCCCAGCCAGCAGCTCCCCCGACCGCACACCATGCGCGAGCGCCAGCGGAATCGAGGCGGCGGAAGTGTTGCCCACGTCCGTGATGTTGGAGACGAACTTGTCGCGCGGCACGTCCAGCTCAGCCGACACAGCGTCCAGGATCCGCGTGTTGGCCTGATGCGCGATCACCTTGTCCACATCGGACTCGATCCACCCCCGCCGCTTGACGGCGTTGCGAGAAGCCGCGGACATCCGGGCAACGGCGTTGGCGAACACCTCACGCCCCTCCATCTGGAAGAACTTGTCGCCGTGCGGCACGATGTCGCGCGACGACCGCTGCCGTGACCCACCGGCAGGCACCGTGATCAGATCGGACAGCTCACCGTCCGAGCCGAGGTCGAACGGCCCGAGAGCGCCCGGCTCGTCAGGAGACCCCGCACGCAGCACGACCGCCCCGGCACCATCACCGAAGATGACCGACGTCGTGCGGTCCTGCGGGTTGAGGATCGTCGAGTAGGCATCCCCGCCGATCACGATGAGGCTGTCCACGATCCCGGACGTGATCAGCCCGGCCCCGACACCCAGCCCGTACACGAATCCCGTGCACACGGCCGCGATGTCGAACGCCGGCACGTCGACGAGCCCGAGCCGCGACGCGATCTCCGGTGCCGTCGCGGGACAAGGCCGGTCGGGTGTGGTGGTCGCGAGGATCACCCCGCCCGCGCCCGGCACCCCGGCCGACCGCAGGGCCCGGCGCGCCGCCTCGACCGACAGATCGGACGTCGCCATGCCGGGCTCGACCACGTGACGAGTGGCGACCCCGATCCGCGTCCGGATCCACTCGTCGGTCGTGTCCAGCTTGGCTGTCAGCTCGTCGTTGGTGACCACTCGCGGCGGGAGCCATGACCCGAGTCCCGCGACCACCGCTGCGCGCATTCTCCGACCTTCCTCACGGTTCGTCCGCCAGCACTTCCGGCAGGAAGCGACTGGGAAACCCTTGGAACACCACGGGACGCTGGAACCGCTCGACGGCACGGACGCCGACGGAGGTGTGGAACGGGGACGTCGTCGCGGGCCAGGGTCCGCCGTGGTGCATGGCGGGCGTGGTCGCGATGTCGTTGGGCCACTGGTTCCACACGACGCGCCCGGCACGCCCGGTCAACGAGCTGATCAACTCGGGCAGGACGTCGTCGTCCTCACCGTGCACTGTCGCGGTCAGCTGTCCCGGCAAAGAAGCCGCGAGCTCCAGCAGTTCGTGACTGTCGCGGTAGGTGGCCACGACGGAGACGGGCCCGAAGCACTCGGACAACGCCTCGTCATGGCCCGCCAGCACGTCGGCGGCGGTGGTGCGCAACAACGTCGGTGCGTGCCCACCTGCTCCGGATCCGCCCTCGACCAGCACGTCGAGGAACGCGGTCAGCGCCTCCACGCCGGTCTCGAAGCGCTTCGCGACGAGCTTGTTGAACAACGGTTCCGCCCGCAGCGCGCGCACCTCGTCAGCGACGTCGTCGGCGAAACCCTCTGGTACCACGAGAAGTCCGGGTTTGGTGCAGAGCTGCCCACTCTGCCTGCCCAGTGCCTGCGCGAACCCGCGCGCGATCTCCGCGCCGCGCCTGGATGCGGCTCGGGGCGTCACGAACACGGGGTTCACGCTGCCGAAGCCGCCGTAGAACGGGATCGGCTCGGGACGGGTGGCGGCGAGGTGGTGCAATTCGCGGCCGACTCGCGAGCTTCCGATGAACGCGACGGCCTTGATCCGCGGGTCGAGCACGAGCCGGCGGGCACGGCGCTGCCCATGGACGAGCGCGAACACGCCTTTGGGCAGCACTTCCTCGACGATCTCGGCGGTGCGGTCGGCGAGGTCGGGGTAGCTGTGGCTGGCCTTGACGACGACCGGGCACCCGGCGGCGAGTGCGGAGGCGGTGTCGCTGCCGGCCACGGAGAACGCGAACGGGTACGACGTGGAGCCGAAGATGGCGACCGGGCCGAGCGGGATCAGCATGCGGCGCAGATCCGGCCGTGGCCCAGCCGGCCAGTTCGGGTCCTCGCGGTCGACGACGACCCCGTTGACCGCTCCGCAGCGCAGGTACTCGGCGAACGAGCGCAGCTGGAACGTGGTGCGACCCACCTCCGCGCGCAGCAGGTCACCGGGAAGCCTGCACTCCCACTCGGCCAGCGCCACCAGCTCGCCGGCCTCGCGGTCGAGCGCGTGAGCGACGGCGTCGAGAGCGGCGGCGCGGTCGCCGGGACTGGTGGCGCCCCACTCGCGGGCGGCACCCGCCGCCCGGTCCAGGACTTCCTGCATGGCCGGCGGCCTTACTTGACGTAGTCCGGCGAAACCCGGGGCGGCCAGCTGGCGACGCTCAGCACACCGAGGCTGTAAGCGCGCGAGACGAGCGCGGCACGGTTGGGGGCCTTGAGCTTCTTGAGCATCGTGCCGACGTGGTACTCGACGCCCTGCCGCGACAGGAACAGCCGCGACGCGAGCCGCACGGTCGACTCGCCGGTCGCGATGCCCTCGAGAATCCGGGCGTCGAGCTCGGTGAGGATGCGGTTGCGGTCGACGACGACGGCGTTGGGCTGCTCGCCCTTCTCCGGGTTCACGACGACGACGAACTGCACCAGGTCGCCGTGCGCGTCGTGGACGGCGATGCCGGTGATGTCGCCGGTGAAGACTGCGTGGCGCGGGCCGATGCCGGCGAGGTGCTCGACGAAGCGCTGGCGGCGGCCCTCGACGAGGCGGTCGAACTGCTTGCGCATCGGGCCGTGCACGCCGGGGTGCAGCAGCTCGTAGAAGCTGCGGCCGAGCAGTGACTCGCGGGAGTGGCCGAACTGGGTCAC
>JAVXWK010000716.1:0-7068 GCA_032230575.1 Pseudonocardiales bacterium
GAACTGACGAGGGGGAGACTCAGATGAAGATGTTCCGCGTTTTCACCGCCGTCGCGCTGGCCTTCGTGGCCGCACTCGGTGTCGCCCAGCCCGCCTCCGCCGCCGTGACCTGGAAGTTCCAGGGCAGCGGCACGAGCGTCTGCCTGGACGGCTACCCGACCCACCCGGCCGGCGCCGTCTACTACACCGGGTGCAACGACGGCGCGTTCCAGAACTTCCGGTGGGTGGGGTCGTTCGGCCGCCAGACCCAGCTGGTCAGCAACCAGAGCAACAAGTGCGCCTGGGGGGAGGGAGACCAGGTGGGCCTCGCGACCTGCAACGGGTCCCCGTCGCAGGTCTGGGTCGTCAGCGGCTCGGCCTCGCGCCTGACCATCCGCCACCTCCACTCCGGCAAGTGCGTGGCGCGCCTGGGGCCGCCGAACGTCCGGCTGCAGACCTGCGACGACCGCCTCCCCAACCAGTTCTGGTTCAAGCGGTAGCGGTCATTCGAACCGGGTCGGGTCGCCCGCGCCGTAGCGGATGATCTCGGCCTCGCCACTGGAGAAGTCCACCACCGTGGTGGGCGTGGTGCCGCACTCCCCGGAGTCGATCACCGCGTCCACCACGTGGTCCAGCCGTTCCTTGATCTCCCAGCCCTGCACGAGCGGCTCCGCCTCGTCGGGCAGCAGCAGCGTGGACGTCAGCAGCGGCTCGCCCATCGCCTCGAGCAGCGCCTGCGTGACGACGTGGTCCGGGATGCGCGCGCCCACCGTCTTCTTCTTCGGGTGCATCATGCGGCGCGGCACCTCCTTCGTCGCGGGCAGGATGAACGTGTAGTTGCCCGGCGTGGAGGCCTTGATCGCGCGGAACACCGCGTTGTCCACCACCACGAACTGGCCGAGCTGCGCGAAGTTCTCGCACATCAGCGTGAAGTGGTGCTTGTCGTCGAGCTTGCGGATCTCCCGGATGCGGTCGATGCCGTCCTTGTTGCCCAGCCGGCAGCCCAGCGCGTAGCAGGAGTCCGTGGGGTACGCGATCAGGCCGTCCTCCCGCAGGATCCGCACCGCCTGGTCGATGGCGCGCTTCTGCGGGTTGACCGGATGGACGTCCAGGTACTTGGCCATGCGGGGCAGGATATGCCGATCAAGGTTTGAGCAGCACTTTGACCATGCCGTCGTTCTTCTTCTGGAACGTCTCGTAGGCGTGTGGGGCGTCCTCGAGCGGTAGGTGGTGGGTCGCGAAGTCCTCGGTTCCGAGCGGGTCGCCGTCGGTGAGCAGCGGCAGGATCTCCGGGACCCAGCGCCACACGTTGGCCTGACCCATCCTGAGCTGCAGCTGCTTGTCGAACATGGTCAGCATCGGCAGGGGGTCGGCCATACCGCCGTAGACGCCCACGATCGAGATGGTGCCGCCTCGGCGGACCATGTCGATCGCGCTGTAGAGGGCCTTGAGCCGGTCGATGCCCGCTTCCTTCATGAGCTTCTGCGCCATCGTGTCCGGCAACAGGCCGGTGAGCTGCTGCGCGATCTTGCCGACCGGCGCGCCGCGGGCCTCCATGCCGACCGCGTCGATCACCGCGTCCGGGCCTCGGCCGTTGGCGAGGTCCTTGACCACCTCGGTGAGGCGCTTGCCCGCTCCCCGGAGGTCGATCGTCTCCGTGCCGCGGGCCTTGGCGCGGGCGAGGCGTTCCGGGACGAGGTCGATGCCGATGGTCCTGATGCCCCGGTGCCGGGCGATGCGGCAGCACATGTCGCCGATCGGGCCGAGGCCGAGGACGGCGATCGTTCGATCCGCTTGGACGTTCGCGTACTCCACTGCCTGCCACGCGGTCGGGAGCACGTCGCTCAGGTACACGAACCTGTCGTCCGGCGGGCCGTCCGGGACCTTGATCGGCAGCGAGTTGCCGAACGGGACCCTCATGTACTCCGCCTGGCCGCCGGGGACCTGCCCGTAGAGCTTGGTGTAGCCGAAGAGTGCGGCGCCCGAACCGTGTTCACGCACCTGCGTGGTCTCGCATTGACTTTGCAGGCCCTGGTCGCACATCGCGCAGGAGTTGCACGAGACGTTGAACGGGATGACCACCCGATCGCCCGGTTTGAGCTCGGTGACGTTCGCGCCGACCTCCTCGACGATGCCCATCGGCTCGTGGCCGAGGATGTCGCCCTCGGTCAGGAACGGCCCCAGGACCTCGTAGAGGTGCAGGTCGGAGCCGCAGATGCCGCTGGACGTGACTTTGATGATCACGTCCTCCGGTTCCTTGAGGGCCGGGTCGGGGACGCTGTCGACGCGGACGTCGCGTTTGCCGTGCCAAGTGACTGCCTTCATGCCCAGTGGCGTTCCCCGCTGGTCTGCGTTGATAACCTGGGACGACTTCTTTCACCCCGGTTATGGAGACCCTCAGCGATGCTCGACCGTGCCGTCGTCGACGCCCTGTTCCCCTCGGACCTGCCTGAACCGTCCTTCTGGGAGGAGCAGTACCCGCCTCGCGGGCTGGGCGCGGACGCCAAGGTCACTCGCCTCGGCCCGTCGCCGACCGGGTTCCTGCACATCGGCGGCCTGTACGTCGGCATGATCGACCGCGACATCGCCTCGCACTCGGGCGGTTCCTACATCGTGCGCGTCGAGGACACCGACCAGGCGCGCGAGGTCGCCGGCGCGGTCGAGCAGTTCAACCGCGCGTTCGAGTACTTCGGGATCCAGCCCGACGAGGCCGACTCCGTTGGTGCTTACGGCCCATACCACCAGTCGCAGCGCGAGCAGACCTATCTGACTTATGTGCGCGAGCTGCTGCGTTCCGGCGCCGCTTATCTGTGCTTCGCCACGAAGGAAGAGCTGGCGGACATCACCGCGCGCCAGCAGGCCACGAAGCTCCCCACCGGCTACTACGGCCGCTGGGCGATCTGGCGCGACAAGACGGCCGAGGACGTTCAGGCCGCGTTGGACGAGGGCCGTCCGTACGTCGTCCGCTTCCGCTCGCCGGGCAAGGCGGGGGAGCGCACGTCGTTCGTCGACGCCATCCGCGGTCCTCTGGAGCACGACGCCAACCGCAACGACGTGGTGATCCTCAAGGCCTCGGACCAGTCGCCGCGCCTGCCCACCTACCACTTCGCGCACGCCGTCGACGACCACCTGATGCGCGTGAACCTGGTGATCCGCGGCGAGGAGTGGATCTCCTCCGTCCCGACGCACCTGCAGCTGTTCGACGCACTGGGCTTCGAGCGCGTCGAGTACGCCCACATCGCGCCGCTGATGAAGCAGCAGGGCGGTTCACGCCGCAAGCTCTCGAAGCGCAAGGACCCCGAGGCGTCCGTCGAGTTCTTCATCGAGGCGGGCTACCCGGCCGAGGCCGTGCAGTACTACATGCGCGGCCTGGTGAACGCGCGCCTGGCGGAGTTGCCTTTGGACGAGGCTCTTTCCGCTCCCATCTCTCTGGCTGAGTGCGGTGTCGCCGGTCCTCTGGTGGACCTCGTGAAGCTCGAGGACATCTCGGCCGACTACGTCGCCACGCTTTCCGGTGAGGAGATCGTTTCCCGGGTTTCCGCCTGGGCCGCCTCCTACGACCCGGAGCTGGTCTCGGTTCTCGAGTCCTCGCGTGACGAGGCCCTGGCGGCTCTGCAGGTCGAGCGCGGCCCGGAGGTGGCGAACCCGCGCAAGGACCTCCGCAAGTGGTCCGACTTCCGCACGGCGTACGGCTTCTTCTTCTCGTCGCTGTTCTCCTTGGTGACCGACCGGTCCGACGAGCGGCTCGGCGGCCTGCCCGCCGACCTGATCGCCGCGTTCGCCGCCGACTTCGCGGACGGTTATGTGGATGCTGAGGACGGCCAGGAGTGGTTCGGCCAGATCCGCGAACTGGCGGTCAAGCACGGCTTCGCGCCGAACCCCAAGGAGTTCAAGAAGAACCCGGACGCCTACCCCGGCTCGATCAAGGAGGCGGCGCAGCTGATCCGCGTCGCGCTGACCGGTTCGAACCGGAGCCCGGATCTGCACGCGGTGGCTCGCACGCTGGGCAAGGACGAGGTGCTGCGCCGAGTGCGCGCACTGGCCTAGGCAGTTGCTTCGCGGCCCCTGGTTCCTGCGGGAACCGGGGGCCGCTTTATTTGCGCGACGATCCGCAGTCGCCGCACACATACTCCTGCTGTGTTCGACGAGGAGAGTTGGCGTGCCGACCGGGTCCGGGAGTTCGCGACGCTGCGCGGCAGGCACGTCGAGTCGTGGGTGGGCGTCGAGTGGGCGCTGCGGGAGGACGTGGCGGGCACCGGCCCTCAGTTCCGCGACCCGTCGGTGCCTTTTCTGCAGCTGTGGGGTCTGCTCGCGAATCTGGACAACTCCGAAGCGTTCAGCGTCGGTACCTATGAGCACTCCACGGATTGCGGTCTGTGGCGCCACGAGTGGCTGCGGCCCAAGCTCCAGGACCAGGACAGGTGGGACGGGATCACCCGCTGGCAGGCGTTCGTTGACCTGCCCACCGGCCACGTCGACGAGGTGGCTGTGTTCGTCGGCTCGTCCGTCGTGGCCGAAGTGCTCCTGACGATCGGCGGGCGGCCGCTGCTGCTGATGGCGGGCGAGGCGTCCGAGACGTGGGGGGACGAGCTGAGGTTCATCTGGCTCGACGAGTCGGTGCTGGTGTTCACCGATCCTGCCGCGGCCGACCTGGTCCCGTGGGCATCGCCTCGAGAAGGCCTCACCCAGGTGACTCCGGATCTGCCGCCATCCGGTGTTCCGCCCATCGCCGCGCCGCCTTCGTGACGTCGGTGCCCGCGAACTTCCGCTCCCACAGGCACACCAGTGACGCCGCGAACGCAGTGACCGCCTCAGGTGGCGCTTCCCGATAGCCGGCGAACCGCTCGGCCCACTCCTCAGCCTGCTCAGGCTCGTGCCCTTCCTGGAAGATGCGGCCGCGATGTCGCGTCAATACGGCATGTCTCATCAACTCGCCAGCATCGAAACCATCCGCGGCGCCTACGAGCACATGAACCAGGAGTGCGTTACCCGTGTCCGAGCCCAGCACCATCACCGACGGCCAGTGGCGTGACGCCGAGAGCATCTGGCAGTACCACCAGATGGGGCACGAGCTGCGACCGGTCGACGTCGCGATCGGGCTGGGCAGCCACGACCTCGGGGTGGCGACTTTCGCCGCCGAGCTGTACCGAACCGGCCTCTATCCCGTGCTGTTGTTCAGCGGCGGCAACAGCCCCACCACGGCGGCGCGGTTTCCGCGCGGCGAGGCTGTGCACTACCGCGAACACGCGATGACGCTCGGCGTGCCGGACAGCGTGATCATGGTCGAGTCGGAGGCGCGCAACACCGGGCAGAACATCGCGCTGTCGCGTGCCTTGCTCGCGGAGCACGGTCACGAGCCTCGGTCGGTGCTGCTGATCTCGAAGCCCTACATGGAGCGGCGTGCCTACGCGACGTGCCGCAAGGTCTGGCCGGAGGTCGAGGTGGTCTGTGCCTCCGAGCCGATGAAGTTCGACGACTACGTCCGGTCGATCGGTGACGAGAAGCTTGTGGTCGACATGCTCGTCGGCGATCTGCAGCGGGTCATCGAGTACCCGAAACTCGGCTTCTCGGTGGAACAGGACGTACCGACGGACGTTGTGAGCGCTTACGGCCGTCTTATCAAAGCGGGTTTTGACACCAGATTGCTTTAAGCAACGACGCCCACGCCGTATTGGGCCATGCGAAGCGAGCCGTCTGAGCGTAAGCCCAGGAGCTGCGGTGATGACGTGCCCAGCCCGGCGATTGGGGCTTGACTTTGAGTGCGAGATGCTACCGTGTTCGGATCGGCCGAGCGCTTTACCGGCTCGGTTTTTACCGGCCGATGAGCATCTCGCAAGAGGCTCGAAGTCAAGCCCCAATCGCAATCGTCGCGACGCGATGAAATGACCCGGCTCGTATGGCGCCTACCCGCCCACCCCTCGCTGGAACACGGCCACCGCCACGCAACCACCCGACCGGCCGCCGCCCAACCGCCAGCCCCAGCCCCCAACCGGCCCACCCACCCCACGGCCATGCGACGGCCATACGAGGGCATGCGGGCGGCGGACAGCGGGTAACCACGTGACCACGCCCGGTATGTCCCGCTTCGTCCCGAAAGTTTCCCGGAACAAAGTCGTGAGAGCGTTCCCATTGACGCAGACGTAACGCAAAGTTGAGGATCTGCGGCATGCATTGGAGAAGCACTCTCGCCGCAGTGCTGGGGCTGACGCTCGCCGCCAGCGCGACAGCGGCCGTTGCCGCGCCCGAGGAAGAGCGCGGGTCGAAGCAGACGGTCATCGGGCAGCCCCGTACGGAGCACGGGTGTGCCCGCATCGAGAAGTCGTTGCCGGAGCTCAAGGACTGGCCCAAGATCGACAGTCAGCTCAAGGGCGACCGCAAGGACGAAGCGCGGATCAAGGAGATCCTCAAGGGCATGACGCTGGCCGAGAAGGTCGGCCAGATGACGCAGCCCGAGATCGGCACGATCACGGCGCAGGACGTCACGACGTACGGGTTCGGCTCGGTGCTCAACGGTGGTGGCAGCTGGCCGGGCGCCAACAAGAAGGCCACGCCGCAGGACTGGCTCGCGAAGGCCGACGCCTACTGGGAGGCGTCGAAGCAGTCGCGCACCAAGATCCCCGTCATCTGGGGCATCGACGCGGTGCACGGCAACAACAACGTCTACGGCGCGACGGTCTTCCCGCACAACATCGGGCTCGGCGCCGCGCACGACCCGTGCCTCATCCGCGACATCAACGAGGCCACGGCCGAGCAGATTCGGGCGACCGGGCAGGACTGGGCGTTCTCGCCGACGCTCGCCGTGGTGCGCGACGACCGGTGGGGGCGCACCTACGAAGGGTTCTCCGAGGACCCGCGGATCACGCGCGCCTACGGGTTCGAGGCCATCAAGGGCTTGCAGGACAACGCGAAGAAGCGGATCGGCGAGGACGGCGTGATCGCCACCGCCAAGCACTTCATCGGTGACGGCGGCACGACCGGGGGCAAGGACCAGGGGATCAACGCCTCCACCGAGCACGACATGATCAACATCCACCGGCAGGGCTACTACGGGGCGCTGGCCGCGGGTGCGCAGTCGGTGATGATCTCGTT
>JAVXWK010000722.1:0-7899 GCA_032230575.1 Pseudonocardiales bacterium
AGGCCGAGGCCGAGGCCGACGGGAAGTCCTTCGACCGCAACAACACGCAGGAGATCCTGGCGAAGGTGCTCAGCGGTGAGCTGCCTTGGTGCCAGCACGCGCACCGGGCGGACGACATCGCCACGGCCATTCGGCTGTCGGAGGAGTTCGGCTACAAGCTGATCCTCAACCACGGCACCGAGGGCCACCTGATCGCGGATCTCATTGCGGAGAAGCAGATTCCGGTGATCATTGGACCGCTGTTCACCTCGCGGTCCAAAGTGGAGGTTCGCAACCGAGGGCTCCGGAACCCCGGGATTCTGGCTCGGGCCGGGGTGGAGTTGGCGATCACCACCGACCATCCCGTCGTGCCGATTCACTTCCTGGTGCACCAGGCCACGTTGGCGGTGAAGGAAGGGCTGGATCCGGAGGTCGCCATCAAGTCGTTGACGGTGAACCCCGCGCGGATCATGGGGCTGGACGACCGGGTCGGCGCGTTGAAGCCCGGGCTGGACGGCGATGTCGTCATCTGGTCCGGAGATCCGTTGGACGTGATGAGCCGCGCCCTGCACGTGTACGTGGAGGGGCGTGAGGTGTACACGTTCGACGAGAGGAAGGGTGAAGGGGTCGTGGCCGACCCCTTCTACCGGGAGAGCAACTAGCGCAGTCCCCTGCCGATCACCAGGCGCTGGATCTGGTTGGTGCCCTCGAAGATCTGCAGGACCTTGGCCTCGCGCATGTAGCGCTCGACCGGGAAGTCGCGGGTGTAGCCGGCGCCGCCGAGAACCTGGACGGCGTCGGTCGTCACCTTCATCGCCGCGTCGGTGGCGATCAGCTTGGCGATCGACGCCTGCTGGCGGAAGGGGCGGCCGTGGTCGCGCAGGCGGGCCGCGTGGAGGTACGTGGCCCGGGACGACTCGACCGCGGCGGCCATGTCGGCGAGCAGGAACTCGAGGCCCTGGAACTCGATGATCGGGCGGCCGAACTGCGTGCGGGTCTTGGCGTACGCCACGGCTTCGTCCAGTGCGGCTTGGGCCAGACCGACTGCGCAGGCGGCGATGCCCAGGCGGCCGGAGTCCAAAGCGGACAGTGCGATCTTGAGGCCGTCGCCTTCGGAGCCGATCAGGCGGTCGGTGCCGAAGCGGACGTCGTCGAACTGGAGTTGGGCGGTGATGGAGCCGGTGAGGCCCATCTTGCGCTCAGGAGTGTCGGCGGACAGGCCCTTGACGTCGCCGGGGGACAGGAAGCAGGAGATGCCTCGGCCGCCGTCCGGGGACGTGCGGGCCATGAGGGTGTAGAAGTCGGCGGCGCCTGCGTGGGTGATCCACGCCTTGGTGCCGTTGACGACGTACTCGTTGCCCTTGCGGACGGCTCGGGTCGACATGGCGGCCGGGTCGGAGCCCGCTTGGACTTCCGAGAGGGCGTAGCCGCCGAGGAGCTCGCCTTCGAGCATCTCGGGGAGCCAGCGGTCCTGCTGTTCGCGGGTGCCGAAGGTGGCCAGGCCGTAGCAGGACATGACGTGCACGGACATGCCGACGGCGACGGTCATCCAGGCCGAGGCGACCTCTTCGAGGGCCTGCAGGTACACCTCGTAGGGCTGTGCGCCGCCGCCGAAGTCCTCGGCGTACGGCAGGCCCAGCAGGCCGGCCCTGCCCAGCAGGCGGAACGCGTCACGGGGGAACTTCTCGTTCTCCTCGGCGTCCGCGGCGTGGGGCTTCAGCTCGTCCCGCGCGATCTCCCTGACCAGCGCGATCAGGTCCTCGGCCTCTTGCGTGGGCAGCAGCCTCTCGGCGGGCATCGTCGACCTCCGGTGTGTACTGGTAACTGTACTGTAGGACGTACGGCAGTACACCTGCCAGTCAATGTGGCAGGGTCGTCACATGACGCGGGCTCTCACGCAGCGGCAGGCCGAGCTGCTCACCCGGATGGAAGCTCTCTTCCTCACGGAGGGCTTCGGTCATCTCACACTGGATGACATCGCGGGCAGGCTGCACTGCTCGAAGTCGACGCTGTACGCGCTCGCCGGCAGCAAGGAACAGCTGGCCGTGCGGGTGGTCGGGCGGTACTTCAAGGGAGCCGCCGAGCGCATCGAAAAGCGCATCGCCGGGCTCGCTGACGTGCGCAAACGCATCGGCAGCTACCTGGCTGGGGCTGCGGAGGAGCTGTCGAAGGCCTCGGCGGCGTTCATCGCGGACGTGTCCGACTTCCCACCGACGCGTGCCACCTACGAGCGCAACGCGCGCGCTGCGGCCGAGCGCATCAAGGCGTTCATCCAGGACGGGGTCGAGCTGCACGTGTTCCGCGAGGTGCACGCGGTGCTGTTCGCCGAGATGGCCGGGTTGCTCATCGAGAGCATCCAGACGGGTGTCCTCACGAAACGGGCAGGCGTTTCGGATGCCGAGGCGTTCACCGCTCTGGGCGAACTGTTGTTGGATGGGCTGCAAAGGACCGGAGCCTCCCCGAAGGAGTAGAACGCAGTGATCGTGGTTGCTGGTGAGGCACTGGTCGACATGGTGCCGGTGGGGGACGACGAGCTGACGCCGCTCGCGCCGAAGCTCGGTGGCGGGCCGTACAACGTCGCGGTGGCGCTGGGACGGCTGGACGTGCCGACGAGCTTCCTGTCGCGGGTGTCGAGCGACCACTTCGGGGAGCAGCTGGTCAAGCGGCTGCACGCGTCGAACGTGGGCACGGAGCTGGTCCAGCGTGGACCGGAGAACACGACTCTGGCCGTCGTCGGGCTCGCCGAGGACGGTTCGGCGCGCTACTCGTTCTACGTCGACGGCACGGCCGACCGGCTCGTGGAGGACCCCGGACCGCTGCCCGCCGACGTCCAGGCGGTGTCGTTCGGCACGCTGTCACTCGTCCTCGAGCCCGGCGCCTCGGTCTACGAGAAGGTGCTGCGCCGCGATAGCGAGCGCTTGCTCACCGCGCTCGACCCCAACATCCGGGCCGGGCTGATCGACGATCCGGGCGCCTACCGCGCGCGATTTCGCTCGTGGCTGCCGGACGTCGGGCTGCTGAAGCTCTCCGTCGAGGACGCACGGTGGCTCGCAGAAGAGAACGACGTGATCGAGATCGCAAGGACGTGGATTTCACAGGGGCCGGCCGCGGTCGTGCTCACCAAAGGTGGCGACGGTCTGTCAGTGATCACCGCCACGGGACAGGTCGACGTGCCACCCGTGAAGGTGGACGTGGTCGACACGATCGGTGCGGGCGACACGGTGCAAGGTGCCCTGCTCGCGTGGCTGCACGACCACGACGCGTTGAGCGTGGAGAAGGTCCGTGCGCTCGCGAGTGAGGAATGGACCGCCGCATTGACGTACGCGGGTGCGGCCGCCGCGATCACATGTTCCCGCGCCGGCGCCGAGCCGCCCTTTGCGAGCGAACTCACCGCTGCGTTGGCTGGATAAAACCGGGGAACGGACTACCGTGAGGTAGCCGCGCTAGAAACTGGCATTACGGATGTGATGCCGGTCCCATCTCACAGAATCGGTTCACACCGCTGCTGCGAGGCGGGCCTTCCGCCGACTAGCGTGAGTGAACTCAGAAGACTCAGATCCCAACGGGGTGGTCCGAGACGACGGCAGGCCGTGCGACCTGCCGCCACCCCGTCCGAGCGTTGAGAGGGACTTGAATGCCCGACGCGACGACTGCGCCGAACGACACCCAGACCGTCGCGCTGCGCCACGGGGGCGGAGAGCTCGAGATGAAGGTGGTGACGGCGAGCGAAGGCGCGTCCGGCATCGATCTCGGCAAGCTGCTGTCGACCACCGGTCTGGTAACCCTGGACACCGGTTTCGTCAACACGGCCTCCTGCTCCTCCGAGATCACCTACATCGACGGTGACGCCGGAATTCTGCGTTACCGCGGGTATCCGATCGAGCAGTTGGCCGCGCGTTCGAACTTCATCGAGGTCAGCTACCTCCTGATCTACGGCGAGCTGCCCACCCAGGCCCAGCTGGACGACTTCTCCTCCAAGATCAGCAGGCACACGCTGCTGCACGAGGACCTCAAGCGCTTCTTCGACGGCTTCCCGCGTGACGCGCACCCGATGCCGGTGCTGTCCTCCGCGGTGTCGGCCCTGTCGACCTTCTACCAGGACTCGCTGTCGCCGTTCGACGCGAACCAGGTGGAGATCTCCACGATCCGCCTTCTCGCCAAGCTGCCGACCATCGCGGCCTACGCGTACAAGAAGTCGATCGGTCAGCCGTTCCTCTACCCGGACAACTCGCTTGGCCTGGTGGAGAACTTCCTGCGGATGACCTTCGGCTTCCCGGCGGAGGCCTACGACCTCGACCCGGACCTGGTCCGCGCGCTCGACCTGCTGTTCATCCTGCACGCCGACCACGAGCAGAACTGCTCCACGTCGACCGTGCGCCTGGTCGGCTCGTCCGAGGCGAACCTCTTCGCGTCCATCTCCGCCGGCATCAACGCCCTGTTCGGCCCGCTGCACGGCGGCGCGAACAGCGCGGTGCTGGAGATGCTCGAGAAGATCAAGGCCGACGGCGGCGACGTGAAGGCGTTCGTCAACAAGGTCAAGAACAAGGAGGACGGCGTCCGCCTGATGGGCTTCGGCCACCGGGTCTACAAGAACTACGACCCGCGCGCCGCGATCATCAAGAAGACGGCCGACGAGATCCTCGGCAAGCTCGGCGCCGACGACCAGCTGCTCGACATCGCGAAGCAGCTGGAAGAGGCCGCTCTGAGCGACGAGTACTTCATCTCCCGCAAGCTCTACCCGAACGTGGACTTCTACACGGGTCTGATCTACCGGGCGATGGGCTTCCCGACCAAGTTCTTCACCGTGCTGTTCGCGCTCGGCCGTCTCCCCGGCTGGATCGCGCACTGGCGCGAGATGATCAACGACCCGGCCACCAAGATCGGCCGTCCGCGGCAGATCTACACCGGCCCGACCGAGCGCGACTTCATCTCGATGGAGAACCGCTGATCTGTTAGTGCTTCACCGAAAGGCGCGCCCGTTCTGCGGGCGCGCCTTTTGCTTTGTAGCGTCTGAGGTGTGAGTTCTCCCTCTGTTGTCTGGTTCCGCCGCGATCTGCGAACAGCCGATCATCCTGCCATTCTCGCGGCGGCGGAACGATCTCCTCGCGCGCTCGCGTTGTTCGTGCTCGACGATCGGTTGCTGAAACCGTCGGGACAGCCGCGAATCGATTTCCTGCAGCGCTGTTTGCACGCGTTGAACGACGAACTCGGCGGGCGTTTGACGGTGGTGCACGGCGACCCGGTGCAGGCGGTGCCTCGAGTGGCGCGGGCGATCGGCGCGGAGAGCGTGCACATCTCCGCGGACTGCGCGCCGTACGGGCGCCGTCGGGACGAGGCTGTCGAGGAAGCGTTGGGGGACATCGAATTCGTCAGGTCCGGCTCGCCCTACGCCGTCACTCCGGGCAGGGTGCGCAAACAGGACGGAACGCCGTTCAAGGTCTTCACGCCGTTCCGCAACGCCTGGCTGGACCACGGCTGGCGCGAGCCCGCGGACACCGATGCGTCCACTCTGGACTGGATCAAGCCGGACCACAGCGCCGAACTTCCTGAAATCAAAGAGAAACTCCCGGACGCGGTCAAGCTCTGGGAGGAGTTCCGCGACGATCGGCTCGCCGGCTACGACACCACCCGCGATCGCCCCGACCTCGACGCCACGAGCAGGCTGGCGGCGTACCTGAGGTTCGGTGTGCTCCACCCGCGGACGCTGCTGCAGGACTGCGACGGCACGTTCCGCAGCGAGCTGGCCTGGCGCGAGTTCTACGCGGATGTGTTGTGGCACAGGCCGGAGACCGCGCGCGAGAACTACGACCGCAAGTTCGACAGGATGCAGCACGACAACGACGAGGAGCTGTTCGAGGCTTGGACGCAGGGCCGCACCGGCTACCCGATCGTCGACGCCGGGATGCGGCAGTTGCTGCAGGAAGGCTTCATGCACAACAGGGTCCGCATGATCGTGGCCAGTTTCCTGGTGAAGGATCTGCACCTGCCGTGGTGGTGGGGCGCGCGGCACTTCATGAAGCACCTCGTCGACGGTGACATCGCCTCGAACCAGCACAACTGGCAGTGGGTCGCGGGCTGCGGCACGGATGCCGCGCCGTACTTCCGCGTGTTCAACCCGTTGACGCAGGCCAAGAAGTTCGACCCGGACGGCGCGTACGTCAGGAAGTACGCGCCGGACTCGCACACGATCGAGCCGATCGTGGACCACGCGGTCGAACGCCAGGTGGCGCTCGACCGCTACCAGGCCGTCAAAGCTTGAGCGCTTCGCGGAGCTTGACGCGAGCGCCCGTCCTGAGCACCGCGTTCGCGTACACCTTGCCGCCCAGCCACGTGATCGCCGCGATGGCCGCCAGGGCGAGTGCCACGGCCAGCAGCACCTGCCAGGCAGGAGCGACGCCCAGCGCCATCCGGCCCGGCATCAGGATCGGCGCGAACGGCGGCAGCAACGACAGCACCGTCACGGTCGGGCCGGACGGGCTGCCGATCATCAGGTTGATGCCGGCCACGAACGCCACGATGATCGTCATGCTGATCGGTGTGAGCACCGACTGCAGCTCCTCCTGGCGCGACACCAACGACGCGGCCGCCGCGAACACCGTGGCGTACAAGAAGAAGCCGAGCAGGTACCACAGCACGCCGGTCAACAAGGCTGTGCCGCCAAGAGCTCCCACGTCGATCACGTCGAACGCGGACGACAGCCCGAGCCCGACCGTGGAGATCACCAGGAGCTGCAGCAGACCGACCGCGCCGAGCCCGATCACCTTGCCCAGCAACAACTGCCACGGCCGGACGGTCGCGAGCAGGATCTCGACGACGCGGCTGGACTTCTCCTCGACCACGCCTTGGGCGACCATCGTGCCGTAGACCAGCAGCGAGTAGTACAGCAGCGCGGCCACGATCAACCCGATCGCGAGGCGCTGACCTCGTTGCGGGTCAACGGGTTCCAGGGCCGTCACCGCGACGTTGACGTCCGCCAGGCTCTCCGCGACCTGCTGCGGGGTCTTGCCGGTCTCGGCGAGCTGGGCGACCAGCACCTGCTGGCGCAGCACGTCGTTCAGCGTGGTCGTCAGGATCTCGTCGCCGGAACCCTTGACGATCATCTTCAGCTCCGGCGGCGCGCCGGTGACCAGCGCGTCCAGCGAGCCGTCGCGCACCTGCTGCTCGGCGTTGCCCATCGTCGTGACGTCGCGCGTCTCGACGTCGATGCCGAACGAACGAGCCTTCTCCCGCAACGGATCCGCGAGCTGCGTCGCCTGGCCGGAGAACCCGACGACGCTGCGCTGCTGGTCGTCGAACAGCACCGACTGCAGCACCACGTACCCGGCGAGCACGGCGATGATCACCGCCGTGCCGATCAGGAACGACCTGGTGCGCACCTTCGTGACGAACTCGCGCCTGGCCACCAACGAGACCGCTCTGGCCGACGTCATGCGCTCCTCGCCTCGGTGGTCACGACGTTGCGGAACAGCTCGGTCAGGGAGGGCCGCTGGCGGGAGAACTCGTGCACGGGACCGGCGGCGAGGGCGGCGTGCAGGACAGTTTGATCGTCGACACCGGACGCCAGCTCCAGCACGCAGCGCGTCCCGTTCTTCTCGATCACCCGCACGCCGTCCAGCGTGACAGTCCAGTCGGTCGTTGGCGACTCAACCACCAGCCGCGGCACCCCACCGCCGCGAAGTTCATCCACCGTTCCGTTCGCGACCATCGAACCGGCGCTGACGATGCCGACCCGGTCGCACAGCCGTTCCACCAGGTCGAGCTGGTGGCTCGAGAACACCACCGGCACCCCGGCGGACGCCTTCTCGCGCAGCACCTGGCTCATCACGTCCACCGCGACCGGGTCGAGGCCGGAGAACGGCTCGTCCAGCATCAGGACGTCCGGCTCGTGCACCAGGGCGGCGGCGAGCTGCACGCGTTGCT
>JAVXWK010000766.1:0-13301 GCA_032230575.1 Pseudonocardiales bacterium
AGGGGTTCGATTCCCCTCAGCTCCACGTTCGTTCCTCGGGGCGAGTTGTGTTTGCGTAAAGCGCAAACCGGCTCGCCCCGAAGTGTTTTCTGGGGGCCGAGCCCCCAGACCCCACGCCGGGGGCAAGCCCCCGGACCCCCGTAGGTTGTTCTTCGGGTCGGGGTTCTCATGCTGTGTGGTCAGGTCCACGTAACAGATGGCGGGTGCTCATTGCGAGCAGCCGCCGTTTTGTGTTTCGGGCCTCCACTCGAACCGGTGATGTATCTGCACAAACTTGGCGGGCGCACGAGGAAGTCGGTTGTCTGAGGGAACCAGATCCTCGTGACTTCCCTCTTATCGATGCGCCGAGTCCACATGGCACGGTCGCGCCTCCTGTCCGCCCGCTGCAGAAAGCTGTTCCATGCGCACCTCGCTCGCCGTGATCACCCTGGCCCTGTTCGCCGCCGGCTGCGGCGGTTCCGCTCAGGAGAACAAGCCCGCCGCCGAGAACACGCCGACCGAGACCTCCTCGTCGGCCTCGGACACGCCGAAGAACGTCCTCGTCGGTGACTGGAAGGAGAGCGCGGGCCAGTCGGACAAGGTCCAGGAGACGCTGTCGAAGGCCGGCTTCGACTGCTCCCGCGCCGCCATGGACTACGTGGACCTGCGCATGTGCGTGAAGTCCGTGCCGGCGCCCAGCGAGGAGAAGCTGGGCTCCAGCATCCGGATGAAGTTCCTCGCCGACGGCAAGGGCACCGTCGTGCGCGCCGCGATCGACGGCACGGACAACGAAGGCTCGATGCGCAGGACGGCGCTCAAGGCGGTGCAGCCCGAGCAGGACGTGGCCGTGGTGCAGGCGAGCGGTCAGACGCTCACCTGGGGCACGATGAAGGAGCAGCAGGACACCGTGCACCTCGTCGTCAAGGGCGGCGAAGAGGCTCCGAGCGTGCTCAACCCGATCAGCTTCAACACCACCAAGGAAAAGGCGCTGCCGAAGATGCAGGCCGGTGGCTTCGAGTGCGAGTTCAAGGCGCCCATCGGTTCGACGCAGCAGACCAGCCTCGACTGCAACATGTTCGGCGGCGAGTTCGAGGACATCTCCCGCACCGCGTCGCTGACCGACGCGGGCAACGGGCTGAGCGCCATCACCCTCAAGGCCTGGCAGGGCAAGACGACCGAGAAGAACATCGCGGCGCTCAAGTCCATGGTCAAGCCCGCGTTCGAGGTGAGCGACGACCTGAAGGACATCAAGGCGTACGTCGAGAAGAACCTCGACGGCAAGGAGCACTCCGCATACGTCGGCAAGTTCATCGTGACGATCCAGATCTCCAAGAACCTGATGTTCGGCGACTCGGCGGCGGTCAACGTGACGCACGAGACGAACAACTTCGGCGCCACGGCGAAGTAATGGGGGCGGCCTTGTCGCCTATATACCGGCCGTAAGCCCGTTCGGCTCCCGAAAGGCTGTGCCCATGAGCGACGCGCCGCAGGACAAGGTGACCGTCCTGTCCGCCGAAGCACTTGCCCAGTTGAAGTCGTTCCCGCTGCACGGCGACGAACGGCTGCTGAACAAGTTGCTGTGGAAGTCTCCCAACGGCGACACCATCGTCGGGCTCATCCAGATGGCACCGGGTGCGCGCGACGTCGGCCACAACCACCCGTCGGCGACGCAGCACACGTGGGTCATCGACGGCAAGGTCAGCATCGGCGGTGTCGAAGCGAGTGCGGGCTCCTACGCATTCGTGCCGCCCGGTGTCGACCACGAGACCGTTGCCGGTGATGAGCCCGTCACGATGTTCTACATCTACCAGCCGTTCGCGCCCGAGCACGACCACGATCACCACTGAGCTACGTTCAGCTGCGTAGCCGGGATACCGGTCGAGGCTGACGACCTGCCGGTGTGACCGGAGCACGCTTCGTCGCATGGACAAGATTGCGGCGAACGTGACGGCGTCGGCGTTGCTGGTGGCGACGACCGGTGTCGTGGTGCAGATCGTGTCAGGAGTGGACTTCCCGCCGGTACCACCTGTTTTCTTCATCCAGCTGGTACCGGCGGCGTTCGTCTACTTCGGACGGTGGAGGTGGACGGCCGCGCTGGCGGCTCTCGCAGGCCTGTTCCTCATCGGCGGGTTGTTCGCGAGCGGGGAAGCCGGGCGTCTCGTCGACACGAGCCTGCCTGGTGGCGTGGGCGGCTCGATCGGGCTGTGGGTGCAGATGGTCGCGGTGGTCGTCGCCACGGTGTCGGCGGTGGTAGCGCTGGTGCGGCGATGATCGCGGTCTTGTTGTTGTCGGGTCTTCTTTCGAGGGCCCAACAGGTTTCCCGATGACAACCCGTTCAGCGCACGAAAGGTGGACGGGTTCTCGCCATCATCGAATGCCATGCGGTTTTTGCGTAGGTCAGTGGCATTGGTGGCGATCGGAGCGTTGCTCGGAAGTGGGGTAGCGCAAGCAGATGTGCGGTTCTTCGAGGTGCAAGGTCTTGACGGGCGCGGCAACAACCGCGCCCATCCCGACTGGGGGACAGTGGGCGAGGCGTACTCCCGTCTCGCTCCCACGAGGTATGCGGACGGTGTCGGGCAGCCGGTGGCCGGGCCGAACGCGCGGTACGTCAGCAACAGGATCTTCGCGGACGGCAGGCAGAACTTCCTGTCGGACCGCGGTGTGAGCCAGTGGGCGCAGGTGTGGGCGCAGTTCATGGACCACACGTTCGGCCCGCGCGAGGACACCGCGACGGACTCCTCGATCCCGTGGGACAACGACGCGCCGATGGAGCACGTGCGCAACGACCTCGGCTCGATTCCCATGCGGCGCAGCGGTGTCGTGGACGGGGTGTCGCCACACGAGCAGAAGAACGTCGTCAGCTCGTACCTCGACGGCTGGGCGATCTACGGCGGCACGCAGGAGCGGCTGAACTGGCTGCGGGACGGCGCGAAGCTGTTGCTGCCCGACAACATGCTGCCCCGTCGTCAGGCACGCGGCGGCGACGGAACGGACGCGCCCGTCATGACCGGGCCGTTCGGGGCGATCAACACCGGCACCGGCGTCGTCGCGGGTGACATGCGGGCCAACGAGAACGCCACGATCACCGCGGTGCAGACGCTGTTCGCCCGTGAGCACAACAGGATCGTCGACAGGTTGCCCTCGCACCTGTCCGACGAGGAGAAGTTCCAGATCGCGCGCAAGGTCGTGACCGCCGAGCAGCAGTGGATCACCTACAACGAGTTCCTGCCCGCGATGGGGGTGAAGCTCGCGCCGTACCGGGGCTACCGGCCGGACGTGCGGACCAGCCTCGCCAACGAGTTCGCGACCGTCGGCTACCGCTCGCACAGCATGGTGCGCGGTGACTTCAAGGTCGTGACGAACGCTTCTCGGTACACGGCTGGGCAGCTGGACACGTTGCGTGCCAGGGGAATGAGCGTCACGGTCACCGGCCCGAAGGTCGAGATCGGCATCCTGCCGCGCCTGCTGCCGTTCAACCCGGACCTGGTCGACGAGGTGCAGATAGGCCCGCTGCTGCAGAGCTTCGGCCTCCAGTCCGAGAACCGCAACGACGAGGTCGTGGACGAGGACACGTTGCGCAGCATCATCTTCCTCATCCCCGGCTGCGTGCCGCGCTGCCTGACCGCGGTGATCGACGTGTCCGCGCTCGACGTCGAACGCGGCCGCGACCACGGCATCGCGGCCTACAACGACCTGCGCCGCGCATACGGACTCGCGCCGAAGCCCTCGTTCCGCGCGATCTCCGGCGAGGCCACCGAGACGTTCCCCGCCGACCCCGAGCTCACGCCGGGTGACGAGATCAACGACCCGGACAGCCTCGACTACGTGCGCGAAGGCGTCCGTCGCACCACAACAGCGGCGCGTCTCAAGGCCATCTACGGCGACGTTTCGAGCCTCGACGCGATCGTCGGCATGATGGCCGAGCCGCGCCTGCCCGGCAGCGAGTTCGGCGAGCTCCAGCACGCCATCTGGAAGCGGCAGTTCGAGGCCCTGCGCGACGGCGACAGGTTCTTCTACGGCAACGACCCGGCCCTGCGCGTGATCAAGGCACGCTACGGCATCGACCACCGCCGCCCGCTCGGCGACGTCATCGCCGCCAACACCGACGTCCACCGCGCTGACCTGGCGTACGACGTGTTCCGCGCTCACCCATCTGTGGGGTGAAGTTCGGTGAGGAAAGCGGCGGCCACCAATAACTTCCTCTTCGTGAGATCAGTGGCCGCCGCGTTATTACTCGTGGCCGTCACCTCCGGCGGAGCAGCGGCCTCGACCGCCGCCCCGACCGCGAGGTGCGCGGCCGCCCGTCCCGTAGTGACCTCGACCGAGACAGCAGTAGAAGCGCGCGTTCTCACCGGCTGCACGGCCGGTGAGCTCGTCGTGTTCCGCGCCGCTTTCGTGGCCCGCGTCCACGGCACCTCGTGCACCGCGATCTCCTCAGAGCTCGAAGCCGACCCGGCCCCCGTCCCCCAGTGGATCCGCGCCCGCCTGGAACTGGTCTGCGCTCCCGGCGAGAAGGGCCTGCTCGGCTCGAAGGTCACCGTGGAGATGGACGGCGCCCAAGCGACCCGCATCGCCACGTACGGCCTCGGCGACACCTTCCACGAGCCGAACCCGTCCGCGCGGCACCTGTGGACCGTCGAGTACGTCGCCGGCCTCGGTGACCTGCCGGTGGCGGCGGATCCGGCCGTGAGGTCCTCGAGCGGGTCGGCGGGCGAGGGTGGCTCGCGGGCGCAGGCGGACCACCAGGTCTACGACGGCTGAGCCTGCTTCCGAGCCTTCTTCTGCACCTTCCGCGCGGTGCGGAAGATCCGGTGGATCTCCGACCGCTTGGTGGGGTGCTGGAAGCTCACGGCCTCCACCGGACCCCGGCGCCGCCACCACGCCAGGTCCGGAGCGATCAGCCTGGTCAACCGGATGAGTTCGGCAGCCTTCTCCTGGTCCCACCGTGCGTGCACGGCTAGCTGGCCCAGGTGCTCCAGCAGCAGCTCGCCGAACTCGGGATCGGCCAGCACGTGCTTGAACAGCTCCTTGACCTGCTTCGGAAACACCTTGGCGAACTCGGTGAAGTAGTCCCGGCTGTTCTTGTAGAACCCGATCACGTACAGCCCCAGCGCCAGCGTGATGGCCTGCAGACCGGTGCGGCGGTACTTCGCGCCGGTCCACGACACGACGGTGTCGAGGGCGATGCCGCGGATCTCCTTGGTGGCGAGCATCGACAGCACCCCGAACACCACGGCGTTCTGCGGCGTGTACTTGTCGGACTTGCCGATCTCGGTCAGCTTTGCCAGCGACGCCGTGAGGTCCCGCCGGCCGAACTCCGACGAGTAGATCCGCGCAACGGTCCACTCCTCGTACGCGTTGCCGTACTTCGTCCACCTCTCGATGGTCTTGTCGAGGAGCGGGCGCACGACTTCGTCGTCCATCAGCACCTCCACCGCCCGCGCGGCCAGCGCGCGACGGCCGTACAGGCGCTGGGAAGCCAGGTTCCAGATGACCGCCAGGGGCTCGTGCGCCGGGACGTTCCGGACGACGTCGCACACCGCCTTGACGCTCTCCTCCTGGAAGCTGATCGCCGTGGCCTCCTCGCACATCCAGTCGCGCAGGATCTCCTGCGCAGCCGGGTACTGGCGCCACATGTGCATGAACACGCCGCGCGCCCAGTCGTGCCGCTCGAACCGGATGGTCCGCTCCTGCAGACCCTTGTGCTTGGGGTGGTCGCGCACCTCGATCTTCGCCCTGATCTCGCGGAGCGTCTGGTCCTCCGGCTGGATCAGTACACACACGGGCCGCAGCTTGCCGTCCTCCGGCAGCCGGGCCTTCCTGATGTTCTGGTGCAACGCCAGCGCGCGCTGCCAGACGTACTCGACCGGTTGGTTCTCCAGCACTGCTACAGCGAAGGAGTACGTGTGCCCGCGCACGTCCAGTTTCTCGAACCAGCGTGCGACGGCATCAGTGACCTCCTCCCCGAGCAAGGTGATCGCTTCGGAGACGTCGAGGCCCTCCTCGTGAATCTGCACGGCGAGATCGGCGGCGCGCACCGCCTTGTCCGGTGACGCGCCCTCCAACGCGGCCGCGAGGTCCTCCTTGATCGTGAGCTCCACCGGCCCGTCCACGTGGCCGCGGCGGCGCAGCGTGGTCAGAGCCACCTCGACCGCGGGGGGAGCGGCCAAGGCGACGGCATGCTTCGAGGCGCTCGCCGGGGTTTGGAAGAGGTGGTCGAGCAGGATCACCAGGCGGCAGC
The DNA here is from genome assembly GCA_032230575.1 of Pseudonocardiales bacterium. Classification (GTDB taxonomy): domain Bacteria; phylum Actinomycetota; class Actinomycetes; order Mycobacteriales; family Pseudonocardiaceae; genus Lentzea. The sequence continues at coordinate 6,221 of JAVXWK010000766.1, forward strand.
CCGCGTCTTTCACGACGCCGAGGCACTGCGTGAAGTCCAGATCGGTGAACGGCCGGTCGCGGATGCCGCGCAGGTCGAGCACGAGAGCGGTGTCCGGCTCCAGCTCCGGCTCGCGAATGCTGGCGAGCGAGCGGGATCTGTTCATGTCGGCGATCTTCGTGATCTTGAGATCGTGGACGAGCATCCGGCGGGCGGCGAACGTGCGGCCGGTTCCCTCTCCGCACAGCACGACCACGCTCTCCCTGCTCAGAACGCCGGCCGCGGTGGCGAACCCTCCCGGCAGAACGAACTCGCCCCGAACGTCCTCGATGTCCTCCGGCGCCGCGTAGCGAACGATCAGATCCGCCTTCTCCGAACTGGCGGCGGCGTAGATGTTGATGTTGCCGTTGACGTCGTTGGCTTGGACGCCGTGCATGGCGCCATTCGTGACATTGCTCTTCGGCAGGTAGTTGGGTTCGTTCGGAGACAGTGGTGAGGTCTCGGCGGCGGGCTTTTCCTCCTCGTTGTCGCTCACGACCGTCGACCTCCGTGGAAGTTGATGCCGCCGCTCACCGAACCCGCCTGGATGCCGTGCATGTCGCCGTTCACCACGTTGTGCACTCCCGCCACGGGCTCCGGGGCAGGGACGGGGTTGGCGAACCCGGCGAGGGTGCGCGGGTCGAAGCCGGGCACGCGGACCCACGCCTCCTGCCGGAACTCCTTGTGCGCCACGGCGAGCGAGGCGAAGTCGCTGCGCCGCGCCACCTGCGTGTGGTCGCCACTGAACGCCGTGTCGAGGGCCTCGGCGGAGATGATCACCGCGGTGTTCGCGTTGTCCTCGGCGCAGTTCTCGTGGCAGCGCTTGAGGAGGTCCTTGAACTCCGGCGCGTCCAGGAGCCGGCTGTGGACGACGCGGGCCCGGTGGAAGCCGTCCTCGCCGACGGGACCGACGTGAACGGCGGCGCGCAGGCGCACCTCCGGCTTCTGCCAGCGGTTGTGGTCGGTGGTGAGCTGGTCGAGGAGGACGGCGGCGTCGAGGACCGCGCCCAGCCGGTCGCTCGGCAGCACCATGAGCACGCCGTCGCCAGGCGACTCCAGGGAGAGCACGTCGTCCGGGGTGATCCCGCTCTTCGCCAGTGCGGCGCCGACCAGTTTCGTGACCGTGGCGGGAACTGCGTTCATCAGGTAGCCGGGCAGCCGGGCCGAGCCGATGACATCGACGCCGAGCAACGCACGGTGCTGCGGAACGGGATTCACTCGCTGCCTCCATCTCGCAGGGAAGACAGCGAGTGTGGTGGCTGCGGCAGGCGCGCTCACCCGGAAAACAGGGGCAACTCGTGGTCAGTTCATGCCACCCGTGCTGGCAATGAAATGGCCAAGACCGTCAGGCGAGGGCAGGCGGTACCAGAGCCTGCCGGTGATGAGGAGGCCGCGCTCTCGCAGCACGTGCAGGAACGGCTCGACGGTCTTCACCGACATCGCGACGGCGTGCGCGAGGTCCTGCTGGCTCACTCCGCGCAGCTCCAGACCCGAGCCGACCTGAGTGCCGAACTCGCGTGCCCAGGTCAGCAGGCACATCGCCACTCGCGGTGCTCCGGTGCGCATCTGGCGCAGCTGGTTCTCGTCGGCGTTGTGCTGCCGTTTGCGCCACGTCTCGTCGACCAGCCGCCGGACGTCCTGGTCGTTGTCCCGCAGGGCCAGGAAGTGGCTGCCCGCGACGTGCAGCGCCGTGCCCGCGACGAGTGCGATCACGTGTGCGCTGCGGGGAGCACCGGTGGTCACGCCGATCTCGCCGAGCAGGTCGCCGGGGCCGTAGAGGCCGGTGATCGGTTCGCGGGCGTCCGAGGTCGGCAGGACGACCTTGACCAGGCCCGACTCGAGCAGCAGGACCTCGTCGCTCGACGTGCCCGCGGTGATCAGGTGCTCGCCGCGGCGGAACTGGCGCGGCCTCCTGCCGGTGCGCAACGTGGCTCGGCCTCGGTCGGCCGAGGAGTCAACCCTTGGTGGTGACCGCGGCGTCGCGCGTGACGCTTGCCCTCCGTGCACCGACATCAACGGTGGCGGCGGTCAACAGGACCGGTCTCGTGGGCGTTGTAGTGGCCAACGGGGCAGCGATCCTCATGGCCGTACACCCTGGCAGAGGCGAACACGACGGAGGTACAACGCAGTGATCATGCAACAGGTTGCTGTGGCGTCAACCGCAGACCAATTACGCACCGTAGGCTGTCGGGACGCCTAGGCTGGGGGTGATCGCGGAAGGGGTGGTGTGGGTCGTGGGGCTCGCGGAGTCCTTGCTCACGTGGCTGCACGGCTTCGTGGGCGCGAGTGTCTGCCCCGGTGACTGGGTGTGGACCACCACAGCGCTCGGCGCGGTTCTCGGGTTGTTCCCCACGGTCGGGGCGCTGCTGTCCATCGCGGTGCGCCGGGTCGTCGGCAACTCCTACGGGCCGTTGACGGGTGCCATCTTCACCGTGCTCGGCGTCGCCAGTTGCCTGGTGCTGCCGTGGCTGATCATGCGCGGCACCGTGCAGGGGCTGTCCAGACGTGCGATCAGCGGGTCGGGCTCGCTCGACGAGGCCACCTGCTTCGGGCAGTTCTCGCAGGGCAGCTACCTGGTCGACGGCGCTCCGTCGATCCTCGTCGTGATCCAGCGGCCCGGTCAGTCGGTCGTGTTCCTGATCGCCGCCGCTGTCACCGTGGCGCTGGCGCTGCTGTGCCTGCTGTTCGTGATGCTGCAATCCGGGTCGGCGTTCCGGCTCGGGCCGAACTGGCCGCGCCGGGTGTTCTGGCCGATGTTCCTGGTACTGCTGGTGACGACGTCGGCATTCCCGGTGACCCTGGTGGGCCATGTGCTCCTGGGCTTTCTGCCGATTGCGGTAATCGGCTCAATCGTCGTGCGGATTTTCGGGTTGACTACCGCCATGCTGAACCGCCCCGGCCGCGACCGGTCCCAGGACCGGAACTCGCAGAACCCGCCGCCACCGCAGCCGGTGGCGCGCACGCCGCAGCCCCAGAACAACCAGTTGCCGCAGGGTCAGCCGCAGAAGAAGGCGCCGACCAAGCCGATCACGGCCGCGCAGCACCAGCCGCCACCGCACCAGCCCTCGCAGCACGGCCAGAACCCGCCGCCGTACCAGCCGGCGCAGGTGCCGAAGTACCAACCCGCGCCGATGAACCGGCCGATGCGCCCGGTCCAGCCGCCTCCTGGCCAGTACCCGCCGACCCGCGTCGCCGAGGTGCTGCCGCAGCCCAAGCCGCCGCAGCCGTCCCAGCCTGCCGTCCTCGCCGACACGCCGGGCCCGCTGCCGTTCGGTCCGGGCGCCGCCACCGCCGACGCCCCCGCGCCGGTGCAGAAGTCGGGCAAGGTCTGGAACCCCGGCAACGGCAGGTTCCGCCGCGTCCGCCAGCTCGGCTCCGGCGGCTTCGGCACGGTCTGGCTGGCTGTCGACGAGCAGCTCGACCGCACGGTCGCCGTGAAGCTCGCGCACGCCCCGGACAACGACACCGAGGCACGAATGCTCCGCGAGGCCCGCGCACTGGCCGCGGTCCGGCACCCCAACTGCGTGCGGGTGTTCGACATCGTCCAGGACCCGGACGGCCTCGCCCTGGTCATGGAGTACATCGAGGGCGCCTCGCTGTCCGAGACGGTGCTGAAGAACGGCCTGATCGACGACAAGCTGGCCGCCCGCCTGTGGCTGAACATGGCCGACGCGCTGGCCGCCGCCCACGACCGAGGCGTTCTACACCGCGACGTGAAGCCGTCCAACGTGATCGTCGACGGCCAGGGCACCGCCCACCTGATCGACTTCGGCATCGCCCGCTCCAAGGGCGACAGCACCCTCACCGCCACCGGCATGATGGTCGGCACCCCGGACTTCCTCGCCCCGGAAACGGCGCGCGGCGAGACGGCGTCCCCGGCCTCGGACTCCTGGCAGCTGGCCGCCACGGTCTCCTACGCCCTGACCGGCCATCCACCGCGCGGCTCCCGCGAGAACCCGATCTCCTCGCTGATGGCCGCAGCCCAGGGCGAGCCGATCACCAAGCTGCCCCAGAACAGCGCGCACGCCCGTCTGCTGCTCGCGGCGATGGACCCGGAACCGGGCCGCCGTCCGACGCTGGCCCAGGTGCGCGCACAGCTGTCCGGGTTCCTCGACCAGCAGGGCATGAGCAAGGAAGGTCCGGTCACGCGGATCATCAGCAAGCCGACCCCGCCACCCACGAAGCACATGCCGATGTAGGCGAACCGGGTGAACGTCTCGCACGGCGGTAACGGTTGTTCAGAGTTCAACGACGACAGCGTTGTTTCCTGAACGCAAAGCCGCCATGCGAGGGAACTATGACCGCTGAAGAGAGTTGGCATGCCGCACGTCTGATTCCGACTTCGGGCATCAACGGTGCTGAAGAACAAGAACGACGGGCGACTTCGGCATTGCTGGCTGTCATGTCAGCGGTGCGCGAGTTCGGGCGGGCGTTGACCCAACCGCTGGGAGCGCCCGCCGCCGCGGTGCAGACCTTTATCGAGGTCCCGTTCGAACTCGACGGCCGCAAGCTCATTCCGGACGGGCTGATCCGAGTGACCCGCGGGCAGAGGTCGTGGACCGCCCTGGTCGAGGTGAAAACCGGATCCAACGAGCTCCAGCCGGAACAGCTCGAGAACTACCTCGACGTCGCGCGCGAGTTCGGTTTCGACGCGGTGATCACGATCTCGAACGAGATCCCGCCACTGCCGGGGCAGCATCCGACTGTCGTCGACAAGAAGAAGCTCAAGAAGGTCGCGTTCCACCACTGGTCGTGGAGCGAGGTGCTCTGCGAGGCCGTGATGCAGAAGGAGCACCGCGGCGTGGCCGACCCCGACCAGGCATGGATCCTCGGCGAACTGATCAGGTACCTCGAACACCCTCGGTCAGGGGCGATGGCGTTCGAGGACATGGGGCAGTCTTGGGTGCCGCTGCGCGAGGCCGTGCAGGCCCGCACACTGCGGGCCACCGACAAGTCCGCACCCGAAGTGATGCTCCGATTCGAGGCGCTGCTGCGGTTCGCCGGACTGCAGCTCGGCCGGCGTCTTGGCACGGAGGTCACGCCGGCCCTGTCCCGCAGGGACATCGCCGAACCTCAGGTCCGCCTTTCCCGGCAGCTCAACCAGTTGGTGGGTGACGGCAGGTTGACCGGAGGCATTCGCATTCCGGACACAGTGGGGACCCTGCACGTCATCGCTGATTTGAGGGCTGGCAACGTGATCTGCGGCGTGGACCTGGAAGCCCCCAAGGAAGGCCGTCCGGCGACACGAGTCAACTGGCTGATCCGGCAGTTGAAGAACGCGCCGGACTCGGTGCGTCTCGAAGCTTTTGTCGCGCACGGGAGAGGGGCGGGCGCATCGGAGCTGTTGGGTGCAGTCCGTGCGAATCCCGCATTGCTGATCGCCGACCCGCAGAAGGAGATCCGCGGATTCCGCGTCGAAATCTCGGTCGCGATGGGCGCCAAACGAGGAACAGGTCGCAACTCCTTCATCGACTCGGTGCTGAACGCGGTTTCGTCCTTCTACGAGGAGATCGTCCAGAACCTCAAGCCGTGGGCCGCCACGCCGCCGAAGATCAGGGCCGAAGCCTCGTTCGTACCTCCTAACGATGTTCCTGTGGCGCTCGTGTCGACCGCACCGTCATCGCAGGACGGTCCAGAGGCCGAAGTCCAGGCCGTGGTGCCGGAGCAGGAATCGGTCACTGACACGGAGACCCTGATTCACGACGAGGTCTCGGTCGACGCTTAGGCGAACCGGGTGAACGTCGTACCGGTCCGTAACGGTGATTCACCGTTCAACGACCTAAGCCGTGGTTCACCCGGAAAGCCTCGGCATCGCAGGGATGCCTCGCGAGGGGTGGTGAGGCGGTTTCCGCCGATCGCCTCACCACTTCACCTTCGCGCAGCTGGCCGCAATCTCTTGCGCAGCACCACGAACAGTCCGGCAGCGGCCACCACCACCAGCCCGACGAGCCACACCGGCACGGGCTCGGGAGCAGGCTCTGACGGCACCACCGCCGCAGCCGGAGCGACAGCTGGCTTGCCGAGCGGCGGCGCGATCTCCTGCCACGGCCACGGTTCGGTCGAGCCCGGCATCACCAGCTGCGGGTCCGGCGGCTTGACCTGGAACGTGCCCGGCACGGTCAGCGTCCCGAGCGAATGGTCCTGGAACATCCCCTGCACGCCGAAGACCTCGTACGTCCCCGCGGGCAGCGTGAACGTCACGGCGTAGTGCGCGGGCTGGCCGAGCGGGACGCCGACGAACTGCCGGGAGTCCGCACCGGCGGCAAAGCGCAGCCCCGTCTTGCCGAGATCGCCGCTGAACGGGTGGGTGCCGTGCTGCAGCACCCAGTAGCCGACGGTGTGAGTCACCGACGGTTGGATCGACGGCACCGGGTCCAGGTACGTGACCGCCCAGCCGCCCGCGGTGGCAGAAGGCGCGCTCACCAGTAGGAATGCGCAGATCAAGGCGAAAATCCTCATGCGGGAGTTACACCGGGAACCGAACGGAGGTTCCCGGTGTAGGAAGGGCATCACGGACGACGCGGTGGCACGGGCGATCGCAGGTGACCAGGCGGCCTACGGCGAGCTGGTCACCCGGTACACCGCGCTCGCGCACCGGACGGCGTACCTGCTCGGGGCGGGTGCGGACGCCGGTGACGTGGTGCAGGAGGCGTTCGTGAAGGCGTACCGGAAGCTCCACACGTTCAAGCCCGAAGCCGACTTCAAGCCGTGGCTGCTCAAGATCGTCGCCAACGAGACCAAGAACCTGCACCGCGGCCGACGGCGGCGCAACCTGATGGAGCTCAAGCTCGCCACCGTCACGGAGACCGTCGACCACGACGACCCCGGCACGCTCGTGGACGACTCCCGCGCCCAGCTCCTGAAGGCCGTGCAGAGCCTCCCCGAGCACGATCGCCAGGTCGTCACGTGCCGGTACCTGCTGGAGCTGAGCGAGGCCGAGACCGCGCAGACCCTCAACCTGGCCAAGGGAACCGTGAAGTCGCGGCTGTCCAGGGCACTGGCGAAACTGCGCCCGATGCTGGAGGAGGTGGCCCATGACCGATGAACCGACCGAGGCCGCCCT
>JAVXWK010000859.1:0-9162 GCA_032230575.1 Pseudonocardiales bacterium
CAACTCCTCGTCGCCCCGCAGCACGTCGATCACCGACCAGTCGACCAGCTTCCCGATCGCCGCGTCGCACTCACGAACCCAGTGCGCAAACGTCTCATCTTCATCCAGCAGCTCGACCGCCATGCCATGCCACTGCGACCCTTGCCCAGGGAAGACGAACACCGGCGCACTCTCTTGCGCCACCCCTTGGACAACCTCGTCCCCGATGAGCACCGCACGGTGATCGAACACCGACCGCGTCGTCAGCAACGAGAACCCGACATCCTCAGCCTTGCCCTCCAGCCCCCGCACCTGCTCAATCCGAGCCTTCAACGAGCCCGGCGACTTGGCCGACACCACCAACGGAATCGATCCCGCCTGGGGGCCCCGGGGGGAGACCGAGGTCCCCACTCCAAGCGTCCCATCCAGCACCGACGAATCCGTGCCGACAAGATCCACAACCGCCGAGTTGTCCACAGGCGCCGAGTTGTCCACAGATTCCAGCGAGCCCGCTTGACCAGCCGGTTCGCTGAGTACGCTGGAAATCGGGGGGATCCCCGCGCGCGAGACCGACGACGACGGCGCCTCCTCCAGGATCATGTGCGCGTTCGTGCCGGAGATGCCGAACGCCGAGACGCCCGCCCGTCGCGCGTGGCCGTTCGGCGACCACTCACGGGCTGAGGTGAGCAGCTCGACCGTGCCCGCGGACCAGTCGATGTGCGAGGACGGTGCGGCGACGTGCAGCGTCTGCGGCAGCACACCGTTCTGCAGCGCGAGCACCATCTTGATCACGCCCGCCACACCCGCGGCCGCCTGCGTGTGGCCGATGTTCGACTTCACCGAACCCAGCCACAGAGGCTCAGCACGATCCGCGCCATAGGTGTTGATCAGGGCCTGCGCCTCGATCGGGTCGCCGAGCGCCGTGCCGGTGCCGTGTGCTTCGACGACGTCGACATCGCCCACGGACAGACCGGCGTTCGCGAGAGCAGCACGAATCACGCGCTGCTGCGACGGGCCGTTGGGTGCGGTCAGGCCGTTGGACGCACCGTCCTGGTTCACGGCGGAGCCACGGATAACCGCGAGCACTTGGTGCCCGTTGCGCACCGCGTCGGACAGCCGTTCCATCACGACCATGCCGACACCCTCGGACCAGCCCGCGCCGTCCGCGTCGTCGGAGAACGCCTTCGACCGGCCGTTCGCCGCCAAAGCGCCCTGACGGGTCAACTCAGCGAACGCATAGGGCGTGGTCATGATCGTCGCGCCACCCGACACCGCCAACGAACACTCACCGCCGCGCAACGCCTGCACGGCGAGATGCATGGCCACGAGAGAGGCGGAGCACGCCGTGTCGACGGTGACCGCCGGCCCCTCGAACCCGAACGTGTACGACAGACGACCCGAGATCACCGAAGCCGCGAGACCCGTCGCCGCGTGGCCCTCCGTGTCCTCGGACGACGACGTCAGCAGCGTGGCGTAGTCCTGGCCGTTGGTGCCCACAAACACACCGGTCTGCGAGCCACGCAACGAGAGAGGATCGACCCCAACGCGCTCAAGGGCCTCCCACGTGGTCTCCAACAAGAACCGCTGCTGCGGATCCATCGCGAGCGCCTCACGCGGTGAGATGCCGAAGAACGCTGGGTCGAAGTCCGCGGTCCCGGCCAGGAAGCCGGCCTCGCGAGTGATCGACGTCGACAGCACCGACTCCACGTCCCAGTCGCGGTCGACCGGGAACGCGCCCATGCCGTCACGTCCGTCGATCAGCAGCTGCCACAGCTGTTCGGACGTGTTCACATCACCGGGGAAGCGGCACGCCATGCCAACGATCGCGATCGGTTCGTAGGCACGCGCGGACGTCACCTCCTCCTCGACGGACCCTCCGCGCAGATGGTCGGCAAGGCGACGCGGAGTCGGGTAGTCGTAGACCAGCGACGCGGGCAACAACTGCCCGGTCGCCGCAGACAGCTGGTTGCGCAGCTCCACAGCGGTCAGCGAGTCGAACCCGAGATCGCGGAACTCCTTGTCAACACCCACCGCGTGCGGTCCGGCATAGCCGAGCACCGACGCGACAGCCGTCCGCACGACCTCCAGCACGTCACCGCTCAAGACAGCCTTTTGCTTACGCGCCTTGGGTTTCGAAGGAAGGATCGCGATGGCGACGGTCGGCGCGTCCTCCGCGACCGCTCGCCACATCGACTCCACGGCCAGATCGGGCCGCATCGTGATCCCGCCGAGGTCCGCGCCCACACCGTCGGCCATGCCGGAGCCTGCCCAGGCACCCCATGCGATCGACGTCGCCGGCAGACCCACCGAACGACGTTCCCGCGCGATCGCGTCGAGCACGGCGTTGGCGGCCGCGTAGTTGGCCTGACCGGGATTTCCGAGCGCACCCGCAACCGACGAAAACATCACGAACGCGTCCAGCTCCAGAGATCGCGTCAGCTCGTCGAGCAGCAGCGCCGAGGCGACCTTCGACCGGAACACGTCCGCGAACCGTTCCGGCGCAAGGCCTTCCAGCACACCGTCACTCAAAACCCCTGCGGTGTGCACGATCGCGCTCGGCGGGTACGAAGCCAGCAGCTGCTCGACGGCCGCCCGGTCCGCGACATCGCATGCCACGACTTCCGCACCCAGCTCCTCACGCAGTTCCGCGGCTCCCGGCGCATCGAGACCACGCCGGCTCACCAGCACGATCTTCTCGACGCCGCGTTCCTTCAGGTCACGAGCGACGTGCGTACCGAGCGCGCCCGTCCCGCCAGTGACGATCACCGTGCCGTGCGGTTCCCACATCGCATCGGTTGGCGCAGCAGCGTTGTAACGCCGCGCGAACACACCCTCCGCTCGAATCTCAACCTCGGTCTCATCACCAACGAGCACCGCGGCCAGCTGCGAGACGTCCCCGGTGATGTCGACCAAACCGCCCCACTGCGCGGGCAGCTCCAATGAGGCCACTCGACCCAGGCCCCACACCGCACTCTGCGCCGGGCTGGTCCCAGCACCTCGCGTCACCACCCACACCGGAGTATTGGCACCCTTGCGCGCCAACGACTGGATCAGTTCCATCGTCGCGATCACACCGCGCGGCACGCCGTTCTCGTCGACTTCAGAGTCCAACGCCAGCAACGACACGATCCCGTCGAACGGCGTCTCCGGAACCTCCTGCACCACAACGCCACCAACAGCCGCCGCGACCTCACGAGCGAACTCGTCCTCCGCCCCGAGCACCAGCCACGTTCCCGAGACCTTGCCACGCGGGGTGATCCGCTCCCACGACTCGCGGTGTCGCCACGGGTCCACAGAGGACTTGGCTCGATCGACCGGTGCGACGTCGAGCACGGTAGGCCAGTAACGCTCGTGCTGGAACGCGTACGTCGGCAGGTCCACCCGCCGCGCGCCCGTTCCTTCGAACAGTGCACGCCAGTCCACGGTCGCACCGCTGACGTGCAGGCGGGCGAGCCCGGCGACGAACGCCTGCTCCTCGCCGCGGTCCTTGCGCAGCAACGGGATGCCGCTGACCATCGCCGACAGCACGCCGTCCGGCCCGATCTCCAGGAACGTGCTGCCGTCGAGCGCGCGCACCGTGTCGTGGAACCGCACAGCCTCCCGGACGTGCCGCACCCAGTACTCGGGTTGTTGAACGATCCCACCAGTCAACAACGGGATCGTCGGATCGTTGAACGAAATGCCCGCGATGGCGGCGCGGAAGTCGTCCAGCATCGGCTCCATCAGCGGCGAGTGGAACGCGTGCGACACCGGGAGCTGCTTGAACTTGCGCGTCGTAGAACTGTTGAGTTGTTCAACGATCCCACGAGCCTCTTGTTCAACACCGGCGATGACCACCGCGTTCGGCCCGTTCACCGCCGCGATCGACACGCCAGGAGTGAGCAGCGGCGTGATCTCGTCCTCGCTCGCCTCGATCGCGATCATCGCGCCACCGGACGGCAGCGCCTGCATCAGCGAGGCCCGCGCGGTGATCAACGTGCAGGCGTCCTCCAGGCTGAACACGCCCGCGACGTGCGCCGCCGCGATCTCGCCGATCGAGTGGCCCGCGAGCCGGTCGGCCTTGATCCCGAACGACTCGGCCAGCCGGAACAGCGCGACTTCCAGCGCGAAGATCGCGGGCTGGGCGTTGCCGGTCTGGTTCAGCGCCTCCGCGTCCTCACCCCACATGATCGAGCGCAACGCCGGGTCGAGGTACGCGAGCACGGCGTCGAAGGCATCTGCGAACACCGGGAACCGCTCGTAGAGCTCACGTCCCATGCCGAGGCGCTGCGATCCCTGCCCGGTGAACAGCAGCGCCAGGTCGCGCTCGGCCGTCTCCCCCTTGGCGATCTCCACGCCGTCTACCAGCACCACCCGGTGCTCGAACGCACTGCGCGACACCGCGAGCGAGTAGGCGAGGTCGAGCTGCGAGGCGTCGACAGAACCAAGGCGCGCGAGCTGGTCAGCCAGCGCCTCCTCGGACCGACCGGACACCACCAGCGGCAGCACCGAAGCGTTGGCCGTCGCCACCGGAAGAGCCGGAGCGAACTCCGGCGCCTCCTCGATGATCACGTGCGCGTTCGTGCCGGAGACACCGAACGACGACACACCGGCCCGGCGCGGATGACCGTTGGCCGCCCAGTCGCGACGAGACGTGAGCAGTTCGACGTTGCCGGTCTGCCACTCCACATTGGACGATGGCGCGTCGACGTGCAGGGTGTGCGGCAGCACTCCATGACGCAAAGCCATGATCATCTTGATCACACCCGCGACGCCGCCGGCCGACTGCGGGTGGCCGAGGTTCGACTTGATGGAGCCGAGCAGCAGCGGTGTTTCCCGGTTCTGCCCATACGTCGCGAGCACAGCCTGTGCCTCGATCGGGTCACCCAAGGTAGTACCCGTGCCGTGCGCTTCCACCGCGTCCACTTCGGACGGCCGAAGCCCGGCGTTCGCCAGTGCCTGCCGGATCACACGCTGCTGCGACGGACCGTTCGGCGCGGTCAGCCCGTTCGACGCGCCGTCCTGGTTGATCGCGGAGCCACGCAGCACAGCCAAAACCTCGTGCCCGTTGCGACGCGCGTCCGACAATCGTTCCAGCAGCACCACACCAGCGCCCTCGGACCACCCCGTGCCGTCAGCAGCCTCGGAGAACGCCTTGCAGCGCCCGTCCGGTGCGAGCCCTCCCGCCGCAGTGAAGGCGGAGTAGGCGTTCGGCGTGGTCATGACCGCGACACCACCGGCCAAAGCCAGGTCGCACTCACCGTTGCGAAGCGCCTGCGATGCCCAGTGCATGGCAACGAGCGACGATGAGCAGGCCGTGTCGATGGTGACCGCGGGACCTTCGAGTCCGAGCAGGTAGGAGATGCGGCCGGACAACACCGAAGCCGAGAACGCGGTCGTCGCGTACGGGCCGGTCTCCTCCAGCGAACGGTTGAGCAACGACTCGTAGTCCTGACCGGTCGTGCCGACGAACACGCCGGTCATGCTGCCCTTCAACGAGATCGGGTCGATGCCCGCCCGTTCCAGGGCCTCCCACGAGGTCTCGAGCAGGAGCCGTTGCTGCGGGTCCATGACGACGGCCTCACGCGGCGAGATCCCGAAGAAGCCCGCGTCGAAGTCGGCGACGGCGTCGAGGAACCCGCCCTCGAACGTCGAGCTGGCGAGCCGGTCCAGGTCCCAGCCGCGGTCGGCCGGGAACCGCGAGATCACGTCGCGTCCCTCGAACACCAGGTCCCACAACGCTTCCGGCGTCGTGACACCGCCGGGGTAACGGCAGCCGATCCCGACGATCGCGATCGGATCGTCGGTCGCCATCGTGGCCGCACGGACCTCGATCTGTTGCGTGCCACCGAACAGCTCGTCCCGCAGGTGCCGCGACAACGAAGTCGCGGTCGGGTAGTCGAACACGAGCGTCGCGGGCAACGCGAGGCCGGTCGCGGTCTTGAGGCGGTTGCGCATCTCGACCGCGGTCACCGAGTCGAAGCCCAGCTCGCGGAACGCCCTGCCGACCGGCACCTGGTCGCTTTCCGCGTAGCCCAACGTCTTCGCGGCCTCGGCGCGGACCAGGTCGAGCAGCGCGCGGTCGCGTTCGGCCTCGGTGAGCTTCGCGAGGCGTTGCTTGAGCTCCGACTCCTCGACGGGCTCTTCGGCAAGTGCCTGGCGCACTTCGGGAATGCCGGTGAGCAGCGGGCTCGGGCGTTCGGCGGTGAAGCTCGGCGCGAACTTGGCCCAGTCGATGTCGGTGACGGTGAGCTGGGTCTGGTCGTCTGCGACGGCCTGGCGCAGCACCCTCATCGCGAGCTCAGGCGGCATCGAACCGATGCCGATGCGTTGCAGCGCCTCGTACATGCCGTGGTCAGCTGCCATGCCGGCGTCCGCCCACGCGCCCCACGCGATCGACGTCGCCTTGAGGCCCTGCGCGCGACGCAGATGCGCGAGCCCATCGAGGTAGGCGTTGGCCGCCCCGTAGGCGGGCTGGCCGCCGCTCCCCCAGCTCGCCGCACCCGACGAGAAGAGGATGAAACGGGCTTCCGGCGCCAGTTCGTGCAGGTGCTTCGCCGCGGTGATCTTGGTGTCGAGCAGCGCGGTGACGTCCTCGTACCGGATCTCGTCGATCGGCGCGTCGCCAGTGCCGATGCCCGCCGCGTGCACGACCGTCGTGAGGTCGTCGATGCCCGCGAGCAGGTTCGCCAGCGCTTCCCGGTCCGACGCGTCACACGCCGCGATCGTGACGCGCGTGGTGTTCTCCAGCTCTGCCTTGAGTTCTGCGGCGCCGGGGGCGTCGAGACCGCGACGGCTGGTGAGCACGAGGTGCTCGGCTCCGGCTTCGGCCATCCAGCGGGCGACGTGACCGCCGAGCGCGCCGGTGCCGCCGGTGATCAGCACCGTGCCGGACGCTTCGAACTCCGGGCTGTGGTGTGCGTTCGTGCGGACGAGACGGCGGCCGAACAGGCCGTTGTCCCGGATCGCGAGCTGGTCCTCGGTGCCGGTCAACGCGGACGCGAACCGTTGCGCGGCCTTGGCGTCCAGCTTCTCGGGCAGGTCGATCAGGCCACCCCAGCGGCGTGGCAGGTCGAGTGCGGCGACGCGTCCGAGGCCCCAGATCGCGGTCTGCCCCGGGTCGACGGCTTCGCTGCCAATCGCGACGGCCTGGCGCGTGACGGCCCAGATCGGCGCACTGACAGCAGCTTCGGCCAGTGCCTGCACCAGGGTGATTGTCGCCTGCAGACCGGTTATGGCGATGACGCCGTCGATCGTGTCCGGCAGGCGGGCGATGAGATCTTCGCGGCTGATCTGCTCGTCGACGTCGATGTGGTTGGCGCTCAAGGCGTCGATCACGGCTTGGGCTTCGGTGCCGGACGTGACGACGAGCCACCTGCCGGTGGGTGAACCGCTGATCGTGACCGGAGTCCACTGGTCGCGATACCGCCACGTGTCCATTGTGGATTCGGACTTGCGACGGCTACGCCACTGCGCGAGCGTTTGCGCAACTTCTCGTTCGACGCCGATGTCCTCCAGGCCGCCGTTGTCGACGAGCTCCCAGAACTCGGCGTCGACCGGGTCGGAGGTGTCCTTGACGAGCGGCTCGGGCCAGAACCTCTGCCGGTCGAACGGATAGGTGGGCAGCAGCACGTTCCTGCCGCCGGGATACTGCCATTCGACGTTGAGGCCCGCGACCCACGCTTCGGCGAGCGAGGTCGTGAACCGGTGCTTGTCGCCCTGGTCGCGCCGCAGCGAGCCGATGGCGACGATCTCGGTGTTCGCTGCTTCAGCCGTTTGCTGGGCGGGCAGCATCAGCACGGGGTGCGCGCTCGACTCGATGAGCACGCGGTGGCCGTCCTGCACCAGCCTTTCGACGACCTCGGCGAACCTGACCGGCTGGCGCGCGTTCTGGAACCAGTACTCGGCGTCGAGGCTTGCCGTGTCGACACGCTCGGCCGTAACGGTCGAGTAGAACGGGATGCTGCTGGTCTGCGGCGTGATGTCCGCGAACAGCTCCAGGATCTGGTCGCGGAGCCGGTCGACCTGCGCGCAGTGCGAGGCGACGGTGCTGCCGATCACGCGGGCGCGGATGTCCTGGGCGACAAGCCCTGCGACGAATTCTTCCAGCATCGGGATCGCGCCCGCGACCGTGCAGGCATGCGGGCTGTTGACACCCGCGATCGCCAGCTCGTCCGGTAGCAGTTTCTCGACCTCGTCGGCAGGCAACGCAATGCTCGCGACGGCACCGTTGCCGACGAGTTCGTCCGCGAACAGCTGCGACCGCTTGACGACGATCTGTGCGGCCTGGTCGAGGCTCAGCGCATCCGCGATGTAGGCGGCGGCGATCTCCCCCTGCGAGTGGCCGACGACCGCCGCGGGCTCGACCCCGTTCGCCCGCCACGTCTGGGCGAGCGAGATCATGATCGCGAACAGTGCGGGCTGCAGGATCTCGATGCGCTCCAGCAGTTCCGCGTCGCCCTTGAGCGTGTCGATCACCGACCAGCCGACGTGCTGCGCGATCGCCCGATCAGCCTCGGCCATCCACCGCGCGAACGTCTCGTCCTCGTCGAGCAGCTTGACCGCCATGCCATGCCACTGCGAGCCCTGACCGGGGAACACGAACACCGGACCCGGCCCGGCCTCCACCACAGCCCCTTCGACGACCTCGCCGCCGACGATCACCGCGCGCTGCTCGAACATGCTCCGCCCAGCGAGCGAGAACCCGACGTCGCTCGCCGGCACCCCGCTCTCCACCAGCGCCTTGATCCGCTCGACCTGGGCCCGCAGCGCCCCGGCCGACTTCGCTGACACCGCCAACGGAATCGATCCCGACTGGGGGCCCCGGGGGGAGAACGAGGTCCCCACTCCAAGCGTCCCACGGCGGTCTGACGATTCGGCGCCAGCAAGATCGACAACAGCCGAGTTGTCCACAGGCCGCGAGTTGTCCACAGAAATCAGGGACGGGATTGTGGCCTCGAGGATCACGTGTGCGTTGGTGCCGGAGATGCCGAAGGACGACACGCCGGCGCGGCGCGGGCGCGAGACCTCGGGCCAGTCGCGAGAGGTCGTGAGCAGCTCGACGGCGCCCGCGTCCCATTCGATGTGCGAGGAAGGCGCGGAAACGTGCAGCGTCTGCGGGAGCACGCCGTGCTGCAGCGCCATGATCATCTTGATCACTCCGGCGACGCCCGCCGCCGACTGCGTGTGGCCGATGTTCGACTT